>ONJN01000241.1 GCA_900318155.1 uncultured Eubacteriales bacterium | reverse complement strand
TGCCGAGATATTCTTTATCATCGCCCCATCGAACCAGACCCTGAAATTTTTTATACAGACTTTTATCAATCCCCGGCTTGTTATGTTTGACCCAGTTCTGGGGAGCTTCGTATTTTAACGTATGAATTTCTTTTTTTGTTGTGTTTTTTAAATCATCTTTCAATGCTGTTGAACCGGCACAAGCGGTGACAAGCAGCAATGTAAACACAAGCATGCATAATAGAATCCATTTCTTGTTTCTGATTTTCATAATCCACCTCGCTGTCATATTATAGTGTTCCCTTTAGCTTTTATGTACACTTTAACAGACGACCTGTACAAAAAAACGCCCTCGATGAAAAACATCAGGGCGATTTGATTAAACTCTTTCTGCCTGTGCTACGGTATCCATTTCGGTCAGACGAATCAGGCCGAAAAAGACGATGCTGACCGGAACCCACGCCAGGCTGTATTCCGCAAGAGGAAAAGCATAATATACTTTGCTTATATATTCCCATCCCATATTAAACATCTCACTATATCTGACAGCCATTTGCAGGATGCTTATAATAAAAGCACTGATCATTGCCCATTTCCCGGCTTTAAGATTTATCTCGTCCTCTGGCTTTCTGCACAGGCAAAAGTATATCGCGATCACTATCGTTGCTGGGTAAGATGCATCCAATACCGGGCCGACTACCTTAACGATCGTATCAAGATCTGCAAATGATATGATACAGGAAAGCATACACGACATTATACAGAAATTTCTATATGAAAACAGTTTTCCTTTCCTCTTATAAAGAATGTCTTCCCATATCCCGGATGTCGATGATACTGCTCCGACCGCAGTTGTCAGAGCCGCAGCAATCAGAGCGATATTGAACAGTATGCCGCCTGCGCCTCCCCATAGTTTCAGTACCATCTGAACGTAAAGTGCTGATAATGTAAGGTCAATAGTTCCGCCGGTATTGGCGCCGGCTATCATATGACCAAGTATCGTGATCATAAGAAGCCCCAGTCCGAATACACCTATTTTTTTGAGATTCCTGTTTACCGCCTTCCCTTCTATCCCAGCATTCCTGATGCCCTGCACCACTATGATCCCGAACAGCAACGCGCACTGCAGATCAGCTGTCGCATATCCCTCAAGAAACCCACAGACTACTGGGTTTTGTCTGAAGGATGGCGCCGACCACTGATCCGCGATCGGACAGGCTATGCTTTTTACAATCACGACTGCCACAACAACAATCAGGACCGGGAACAGGATTCTGCCGATCTTATCTATGACCCTTCCCGGATTTACGACAAACCAGTAAGTAATCAGATAGAATACCACAGCAAATACTATTGCAGGCAGATTATTCTCTGTCTCAAAGCCTGTGATTTGTACAATAGCCGCCCAGGCAGCCGCGCTCATTCGGGGCACCATATAAAGAGGTCCTATGACAAAAATCGTCAAAGCCGCGAACCCTGTTCCGAATCCCGGCGACAGCTTTTGTGTAATGGAAAGAAATGTTCCGTTACCTTTTACCAGCGCAAGATACCCGAAATACGGAAGTATCACTCCCGACAGCAGCACTCCTGTGAACATCGGCCAGAGCGCGGTTCCGGCATCTTTCCCCCACTGTACGGGAAACAGCATGCACGCTGCTCCGAAGTGCATCGAAAAGAGTCCTCCACCCATTACCAGCATTTCTTTTATACTTAAATCCTTATTCATCACGTATCCTCCGAAATCTTCTCATTCCCCTTCTTGTCCTTATAAAGAGAGCAGCAACACTGCAGCCGATGCCGTTTCTCTTTTATCAATATACAGCAGAGTATAGTAAATGAAAAATTAATAGTTTTAATCATTGATATTAATTTTTTTAATATATATAATAATTATTAATCAACGATTACATGCTATAATCAGACAGACAACCTGCAGGAGAAAACATATGAACACATTCAAAATGGTCAGGGTCTATCTTACATCGATTGACAGCGGAAGCTTCACCAAAGCGGGGGAAATCCTGGGATATACACAATCCAACCTGACCCAGATGATGCGTACTTTTGAAGATGAACTCGGCATCCCTCTTCTGAGAAAGAGCAACAAGGGTGTAGAAGCGACAAGCGAAGCAAAGCTCCTTCTCCCGTCAATGCGTGCGATGATACGTATGGAAGAGAAGTTTTTTCAGGAAGCAGATGAGATCAGGGGTATCCGCAGAGGAGTTATAAGAATAGGATCATATGTAAGCACTTCATCGACATGGCTTCCTAAGGTAATCAGATACTTTCAGTCTGCTTATCCGAATATCGAATTCAATATCATAGAAAGCGGCCAGGAGGAAATGCTCCGGGGCCTTATGAACGGAACGATGGATATAGCGCTGATGAGCCGTCCCGAAAACAACGAAATTGATTTCATTCCTGTTCTGGAAGACTCCATGGTCGTTGTTTTTCCTGCTGATCATGAGTTGAGCCACTTTGATTATGTTCCTGTATCAAAGCTCAGCAGATATTCTCTTATAATGACATATCCGGAATACGATACCGATGCTAATAAAGTCCTGAAACTTGCGGGGCTGGAATCGGACATCAGGTATTACTTCAAAGATGATTTCGCAGTATTGTCCATGGTTCAGAATGGCATCGGCATTTCCATTCTCCCTGAACTATCGATCAAAAGATTCCAGGGTAATTATGATTACAGGAAACTGCATCCTGAAGCTTACAGAACCCTTGGCATCGGCATAAGATCAATTAAAGAAGCGGGCCCCCTTGCCCGCTCTGTGATTAGTTATTTTAAAGAAAACATTTGTTAGTCTATTTATCCCGTGAAGAGAGCAACAGTTCCTGTCAACCCATCACATCAGCGGTGCCAGGATTTTTAAGAACAAACCGAAGAACACCGTGAGTGGTTTTTCTTTCTTTACTGATTCAGATGTGATTTCCCGGCATTTTTTCAGAGTCGCCTGAAAGTCTTCCTCGATCTCTGCGATACAGTTTGTTTTGTACATATAGACGGCACACTCGAAGTGATGATACAGACTGCGGTAGTCAAGGTTGATCGTGCCTACTACAGCCTTCATATCGTCGCTGGTAAACACTTTGGCGTGGACAAAGCCCGGCGTGTATTCATAAATCTTCACGCCCGATTCCGTCAGGAACTTGTAGTGAGTCCTGGCCAGAGAATATGCGATCTTTTTGTCCGGGATGCCCGGTACGATCAGCTTAACGTCAACACCCCTCTGTGCGGCAAAGCGGAGCGCGTTCTCGAGCTCTCCGTCTAAAATGAGATACGGCGACATAATGTGAACGTAGTCCGCCGCCCGGTTCAGGATATCCAGGTATACTGTTTCTCCGACCTTATCCGTATCCAGCGGACTGTCACAATAAGGCATGACAAAGCCTTTTTCCTCCGGTACCGGCTCAGCCTTCTTTCTAAGCCAGCTCTCATAGTCCGGCTCCGATTCTCCAAGATACCACATCTGCAAAAACATCAGCGTAAAGCTGTCAACTGCCGGACCCCTGAGTATGACAGCCGTATCCTTCCAATGGCCAAAGCGCTCAACCCGGTTGATATATTCATCCGCCAGATTGACACCGCCGGTAAAGGCCACCTTGCCGTCAATCACGAGAATTTTACGGTGATCACGGTAGTTATAATGGGTGGAAATGAAAGGCATGATAGGAGAAAATGGCTTCGACTTAATTCCTTCGGCATTCAAAAGCTTCCAGTAAGCGGCCGGCAGTGTAGACATCTCGCACATACCGTCGTACAGAACCCGGATCTCGACGCCATCCTTCGCCTTGCGGGTCAGCACGTCCAGGATACGCCCCCACATATAACCCTCTTCAACAATAAAATATTCCATGAAGATGAATTTTTCCGCCTTTTCCAGTTCCACAAGCATGGCTTCGAACTTGTCCTCGCCCAAAGGAAAATACGTCACTGCGGTGTGCTCGTACAGCGGGAAACATCCGCTCCGGTTGAGGTAACGACAAAGATCGTCAGTGCCGGTACCATCATGTTCCAGCTTTTCAAGCACATTTTCCGGCTGATCCAGGAATTGCCGGCTCTTCTGAATCTGTTGATTGACATTCTTTCGCGTCATTTTGTGACCAAAATTCGCCTGCGTGAAGAACAGAAAAGCGGCGCCGAGCAAAGGCAGGACTGCAATAATCAGCATCCAGGTCAGTTTAGGCGAAAAATCCATATCACAATTGAACAGATAAATGACCATGCCAAATGAGAACAGCCGCAGGAGGTTGATCAGAATTGGAATCTTATCTATAAAAAACCCGTATGCTATGACCAGGACCGCGACCTGGAGCGCCAGTACCAGGGCAATCAGAAAAAACCTGCTGAACACCAGGCGCAAAATCCCTTTCCTTACCGGTTTGGCTAATCTTACTACTTTTTCTTCGTTATCCATTCTTTGCTCTCCTTTCTTCAAACCGCAGATTCATCTTGTTGGTTTTGTCCATATTCTGCGATTAGCATAATCTCATCCCCGTCCGGCGATCTCTTCCAAAAAGACCCTTGCTTCGCCCGGGCCGCCGCATGCGTGAAAACTCTCTGACACCTTGACCGCGCCGTCTTTATAAGCGGGATTATACAGAATTTCCTTTGTCGCCTCCAGAATGTCTTCCTCTGAAATCGATCTCAACCGGACACCGGCACCAAGCTCTTCGGTTCTCTTTGCCACCGCGCCCTGCTCCGGCGTCTGCGGAAACAGCACCAGCGGAACCTGAAAGTACAGTGCCTCGGAAACGGAATTCATGCCGCAGTGCGTGATAAACGCGTCAGCGATCGACAGCACCGCCATCTGATCCACCGACTCATAGATCCGGATATTATCCGGGAGATGATCAAAATGCTCTGTATTGGTTCCCATAGAGATGATTACCTGCCAGTCCGTTTCTCCGAACACATGGACGCAGTTGCGGTAAAACTCTTTGTTTTGATTTATAGTTCCCATGGATATATAGACGGTTTTCTCCGCTTCTTTTTTAAATGGCTCCGTGATGGGCCTGATCGACGGTCCGATGAATCGATACCGGTCAGAAAACGTATCTGAGCAGGGCTGGAAATATTTTGAAGTATAAACAATAGTATTTGTCTCATTATCGTTCTGAACAATTTCCAGCAGGCCTTTGACCGGATAGCCCTTTTCCCGCAGACGCCTGATCTGCTTATTAATCTTGGGCAAAGCAATCAGCATTTTCACAATATCCCACGGCGTTTCCTTCATGTATTTCGCGGAAAAGCGGTTAAAGGCAAAGGTGGTCGTGGACGAAACATACGGTATCCGGTGCTTCATAGCCACCAGCTTGCCCCAGAACGCAACGGAATCAGAAACGATCACGTCCGGCTTTATTGCTCCGATCTTTTCGGTCGTCATCTCATCGAGCGCAAGTGTGGAAGAGACAAGAAGCTCTGTCGCAAAGACTTTGTCCTTCCCGACCCGGTCCGCATTCTCCTGATCTTCCATGTCAAAGTCATAACCGTCACATCCGATGAACACGGCGCCGGCTTGCTCAATCTTTTCCCGGAACATCTGAAAAGAAAAATAGTAAACCTGATGACCGGCACCGGTCAGTTCCTTCACCAGGCTGAGCGTCGGGTTGGTATGCCCGTGAGCCGGAATACAAAACCATGCGATCTTCATTGTTTTTCACCTCTTACCGTCACCTGAACAGATTTGGACACACCATTTGCCGCATAGACAAAGATTTTGCAGCGGCCTTTGGACCTGGCTCTGATCTTTCCTCTGCTGCTGACCGTCGCGATCTTCTTATTGCTGCTGAGGTAGCGCAGTGTCGGCGCGTGGCCCTTCGGCATGAGCCTCCTGCCTTTCCGGAGCTTTATAACTTTGGCTTTGATCCTGTATTTCTTTCCGGATCGGAGCGAAATATTCGTTTTCTTTACTTTCACGCTCTTCGGACTGGTATACTTCTTCTTTGAACCGCCGGCGGTATAGGCGTGGATCATCGGGCTGGTCCGGATATACTTCTTCTTTCCGTTTTTCATGAGCCAGGCTTTGACAGATGCCTTATACGCCCGGTTCTTTTTCAGGCCGTTCTTTGTCCAGCTGAGTGTTTTATTGCCCCTGATCGTTTTGACTTTCTTCAGGTGAATGATCTTTCCTCCGTGATTGCAGCGGGTCAGGAACACATCATAGCCGTCCGCGTTTGCCGCCCGGGTCCAGGTAATCCTGAGCGACCGTTTTCCTTTGGCGGTCATCTTCGCGAGGATCGGGCCGCTGACTTTTCTGACCGGCTTCGGCTTTATTGCCGGGATGCTCTTCTTCTGTACGTGAGAAGCGTCGTTTTTGCAGACACGTTTCTTTTCGCCTTTGGCTTTAGCAGTCGGTTTCTTTGTCACTTTCCAGGCGCCCCAGCGGTGGCCTCTGGCTTTTGTGATTTTCGCGGTTCTGCTCTCGCTGTGCGCTTTCCCGTCCGGGCTCGCTTCCTTTGACACTGCGGCGGTATAGGTGGTTTTACCGCTCTTCGTGCAGGTCGGTTTAGTC
>ONJN01000123.1 GCA_900318155.1 uncultured Eubacteriales bacterium | reverse complement strand
TTTTATCAATAATTTCATAGATGAGATAGTGAGTTTTATCAACATTATTCCAGTTCTTATGTTTTCGTTTCGCAGACGTCAAAGGGAGAAAAAAGTATATTTATCGTAACTATTCAGAACCCCTGCTGAAGAACGATGTTACCTTTGCCGGCAAAGGCTGCGGATAATGCTTCAACAACGCCAATGCCATGCTTCAGCCCGGTACTGAGATATGACATAATATCGAGATAATTCTGCGCTCCATCCTCAGCACGGAAACAACCGATTATTTTGTTTTTAGTTTTTATATTTCGAAGGTCACGTTCTGCTTGATTGTTATCAAACGGTACCTTGAAATCATGGACAAACAGGCATATCTCATTTTTCAACGTCATGAGTCGGTCAATCAGAGAGCGTTCTTTACCTCTTTTCACCCGTCCTCGTTTCTTTTCCGGTGAGGATTGAGGAGGAGGACATTCACTGTCAGCTAAGTTCATTATTCTCTTATACTCCTTATCGAACTTGTGCTTGTGATAGTAGCTAAGCTCCGTCTGTCCTTTCTTTATTGCTTTGTCTTTCGTTCTCTTCATGGTTAGCAGCAGATTTTTATAGTCATTTGCCCATTTGTGATCGGGATAAGTTTCTGCAATCCCGGTCAATTCCCGAAGAAGGTGTGCCCCACATACTGCATGTCCGACATCATTGTATTTCCAATAAGATGACCAGCAATCGTGTACGGCGGTTCCATGAAAGTCAGATATTACACCATTGCCGTCAATCCCTTCTTTGCCGCGTTTTGTATGCACAGTCTGGTATGTTAGATCAGGTGTCGATGAATTATGAACCCAGTAAAGGGATCCGTTGACTCGTACTCCGGTCTCATCAAAATTGCAGACTTCTTTCCCTGCCAGCTTTTCTCGAATCATTGCAATCGTCGGAGCAACTTTTTGGGCACATTTTCCGACCATAGATATTATCGTTCCGGTGGAAATGCTGATATTGAGCATACTTTTCATCAGAGATTGTATCCTTATTGCACTTACTGCTCCATAGGTACTCAAAAGTCCGACAGTTATTGCAACAGAATCGCCATACCTAACATAGGCATTGACGTTCTCCGGAAAAATTCCGATAAGTTTCCTGTTTCCGTTTGGACAGTGCTCTGCACACATCGTTTGATGTTCCGTTACGACTGTTTTGATTACTGCATCTACAACATATCGTTTCTCGGCGCACCGAAAAACATTCCCGTTCGATAAACACTCAGACAGAATCGGACACTCTTTGCATTTCTCAGGCAGATGTTGTCTGACTTCGTCCGGTTTATGCGGTATTGACATATGTTTTCCCGGATGTCCCATTTGACCGCCTGGTTTCTTCCCGCTTTTGACACGCTGACTTTTCGGCGATGGCTTGTTATATCCATCACTTGACGGCGGTTTGGAACTGTTTTGTGAGTTCTGGTTCAATTGCCGACGCAGTTCCCTGATTGTTTCCTGTAATTCAACTATCGTTCCATTAAGCGTTTTGACCAGATCTGTCAGCTCTTTATTTTGTTGCCTCATTTCTTCTATTTGTTGCTTGAGAGCCCGTTCATCCATTTGCTTTTTCCTCTTTCACTATATGAAGCAATATTTATGCCTATTTTAATGAAGTAGAAAAAGACCTATATTTTGTTAAAGTTCAATTTTTTACAGTTACCCTTTTGAGGGTTCTGAATAGTTACCAGCAGAGAACAATAACTGCTGGTATTGCTGTCTGCGATATTATAAGCAATGATGAAAGCTCCGGCTCCGGGAATCAGGAAGAACCAATCCGGCAGGTTTTTCCATGCGATCCAGGCCGACACGAGCAGAAAATCATATACGAGGCAAAATCCGTCGGATAAACGATTCCCCAGGAACTTCGGAATCGATTTTGATTCGTGTAAATTAAGTTTGTGATGGTATCGCCAAGCGCACAGAAAACTGTCACAAGAAGAGTTGTTCCGATTATGATCACATAAGTCTTCAATGCTTTGCGGAAATCACAACCTACGGAGCCCACAGTCAGAACAGCAAGGAAGCGCAGAAAACTGTAACCATCATTGCGGTACACCATCATCCAATTTGCAGCCATCACCAGAGCACAAATTGTCATGACCAGCAAATTCTTTCGATGGGATGTCTCCAGAATGAAAAAAGAACCAAGACGAAGCACGCTGACAGCAGTAAGACATATTAGCAGTAAATCTTCAGTAAATACAGGAAAGGCGAGATTAAAGGTAGTTGTCCCAAGTGCAAGATAAAACAGGTAGACTCCCAATCCCGCAAGGAACAAGTTCTCGGTGATTGCGTTCAGTTTCGATTTATTCTTTGCAGACATATGTCTTTACTCATTTCAAAG
>ONJN01000105.1 GCA_900318155.1 uncultured Eubacteriales bacterium | reverse complement strand
TCGTAAACGGCCCGGTTTTCCGGATCCGGATGGTACTCAGCTGCCTTTTCAATGATTGAATCGGCAGCGGATTCTACAGAATCCCAGACGCCGAGGGCCGTACCGGCCAGAATTGCAGCACCCAGACACGGCGCGTTTTCATCGTTTGCTGTCGTTGTGACCGGCAGTCCGGTGGCGTCTGCCTTGATCTGCGTCCAGATCCTGCTTTTGGCGCCTCCGCTGTAAGTAACAATGCTGTCGATCGGGATACCGAGTGCCTTTGTCGCCTCAATGACCCGGCAGAGAACCATTGCCACGCTCTCCATAATCGCTCGGACAAAATGCGCTTTCTTATGGGCGATGGTCAGGCCGTGGAAAACAGCTTTGGCTGAAGCGTCCTGATCCGGCGGACCGGCTCCCTGAAGATGAGGCAGCGCGATCAGCCCGTCGCAGCCGGCCGGCACACTCTCCGCGAGAATGTCCAGTTGGTCATAAGCATTCATGCCGCCTTCCTGTTCAATTGCCATTTCCATGTCACAAAACTCATCGCGGAACCATCTCATAAACATGCCGCCTGTCGCATAGGCGTGAATAAAGTACTGCCCTGGCAGTCCGCAGTAGCAAGGCATCTGCATCGTTGGATCCAGGACCGGATGATCGACGATCGTAACCGTGCACAGCGCTGAGCCTGTACTGTCCGAAAAAATACCCGGGCGGACATTGCCCACACCGGCCGCGCCGCAGGCCAGATCCATCGCGCCAATATTCAGCATGGTCTCAGTACTGAGGCCAAAGCGTTCTGCGGCTTCTTCCGTAATATAGCCCATATTCTCACCGGGCAGAACAATCTCCGGCAGCTGCGATTCATCGATTCCAAGAAATTCAAGCATCTCCGGCCAGTATTTCCGCGTATTGATGTCCCAGTACATTGAGCTTCCCAGAATGGAGTCCTCACAGGCCATACGGCCGGTCAGGATATAACTGAAATAACCTTTCAGCTGGACGATTTTGCCGAGCCTGGCATAAACCTCCGGCTCATTTTCTTTCAGCCAGAGAATTTTGGCGCCGGGCCAGATCGCATCGACGCCGACCTGTCCCGTGTGCTCCTGAATCACTTTGCTTCCGAAATGATCGACGATCTGTTGCGCACCTTTTTCTGCACGCGTATCGAACCAGACGATCGCGCGGCGCAGCGGTCTGCCCTCCCTGTCCAGAAAAATCGTCGTCTCACCCTGCGACGACATGCCGATCGTCAGAATATCAGCAGCCAAAATGCCTGCTTCTTTGATTGCGGCAGACGTTGCTTTTCTGAAGGTATCTGTGTATGTATCGACTTCCATTTCCACCCATCCCGAGTGAGGCGTTATCGCCGTATATTCAACGGCTGCGCTGCTGAGTACCGTACCATTCCGGTCGATTACAGCAGCTTTGAAAGCTGTGGTGCCGATATCAATAGCCAGAATATATTTCACTTTGATTAACCTCCGTGTTCTGTGCTTGATTGCTTTAAATTGCTATAAGTATTATTATAAGGCCTGTAAAAGACTTTAGCAAGTTTACGCGGTGAATAGACAAAAGAACCTTTTTTCGATATAATAAATTAGCTAACATCGGCAGCGGGAAAAGCCTGCTGAAACTTTTTGACAAAGGAGCTCCGCGGTGCTTTCAAACCGCGGGCAGCGGCTGCCGGACTTTATTATTTTAGCAAGATTTGGAGATTGAATATGTACGATATAGTAATTGTCGGGGCCGGCGTTGTCGGCTGCGGTGCGGCCCGGGAGCTGTCAAAGTATAAGCTCGATATCCTGGTGCTTGAAAAAGGACATGACATTTGTTCCGGGGCGAGTAAAGCTAATTCAGGTATGATCCACGCAGGATACGATCCGATTCCGGGAACCAACGAGGCCCGTTTTAATGCGCCGGGCAGCCGTATGATGTATGAAATTTGCGAGGAACTGGATGTCGCGTATCAAAAAAGCGGTACGACGATCTTTGCGATGGATGAAAACGGCATTGCGGAACTGGAAAAACTGGAAGGCTTTGCCGAAGAGAACGGTGTGGAGGTAGAAATCGTCCGGCCGCCGAAGCTGTATGAGCTGCAGCCGGACATCGGTGAAAATGTGAAAGCCGTACTCTGGGTACCGGAAGGCGGCGTAACCAATCCGTTTACATATACCTTTGCCCTGGCGGAAAATGCGGAACACAACGGCGTTGAATTTCGCATCGACAGTGAAGTGACCGACATCCGCAGGAGCGGAGAAAACTGGATTGTCTGTCTCGGCTCTGAAACCATCGAATGCAGAATGGTTATCAACTGCGCCGGTCTGCATTCCGATAAGATCAACAACATGGTTTCGGAGAAAAAATTCCATATCACGCCGCGTTTCGGCGCTCATGTAATCCTTGACCGGAAAAAAGCCGGTCCTTTGACGACGACCCTGATGGAAACGCCGCACGATTTGCCGGGCGGTGGTCACACCAAAGGAATGGCTGCGATTCCGACTATCGGCGGAAGTGTTCTGCTTGGCTGCGACGCGACTGAAGTCGAAGATCCGGACACAACTGAATGGTATGCCGATTCTGCTGACCAGATCATCGATTACTTCAAAAATATCTGGGCTGATCTGCCGTTTGGCAAAGAAGACCGGGCCTTTCCGATGGACGCGGTCATCGCGGTTTTCGGCGGTTGCAGGGCGCACCCGGATACCAATGACTTTGTGATCGGGGAACCGGACGACGCGAAAGGCTTTATCAACGCTGCGGGCACTGAATCACCGGCGTTCACGGCCAGCCCGGCGATTGCGGAATATATCGCGGATATTTGTGTCGACCGGCTGAAACCGGAGAAAAAGAAAAACTTTGACCCGTACAGACATGCTAAGAAAGCGTTCCGTATGATGACGGACGAAGAAAAAATCAAGGCGATTGAAGAGGATCCGGATTACGCGAAGATCGTTTGCCGCTGTGAAATGGTCACGGAGGCGGAGATAAGGGACGCGATCCGCAGACCGCTCGGAGCTCGCTCGATCGCGGGTGTGAAGCTTCGGACGAGGGCAGGAATGGGCCGTTGTCAGGGTGGATTCTGCAGTCCGAGGGTACTGGCGATCCTTTGTGAAGAACTGGGGCTGGATCCTCTGGAAGTGACGCAGTGCGGCGGAGAATCCAACGTTCTGGCAGCGCGCGCGTGTGAAGCGGGACAGGAGTAGCAGATGAAAAAAGCAGATATTGTAATAATCGGAGGCGGAGCGGCCGGCATGTCGGCTGCTGTCAGCGCATATAAAAACGGAACAAAAGACATCCTCATTCTGGAGCGGAGCGAGTCGCTCGGCGGCGTTCTGCATCAGTGTATTCATAACGGTTTCGGGCTTCATCGATTTGGTGAGGACCTGACCGGAGTTGAATTCGCCCGGAAATACGAGGATATGGTGGAAGAATTGGGAATTCCGTACATGCTGAGAACGTTTGTTATTGATCTCAGCCCGGAACGTGTCATTACGGCCGTCAGTCCGGAAGAGGGCCTGATTAAAATCCAGGCGCGCGCGGTGATTCTGGCAATGGGCTGCCGGGAAAGAAGCCGGAACGCGCTCCTGATTCCGGGAACACGGGGCGCGGGAATTCTCACTGCGGGAACGGCGCAGCGCTATCTCAACATAGACGGCTATCTCCCGGGGAAAAAGATCGTCATCCTCGGCTCGGGCGACATCGGCCTGATCATGGCGCGTCAGTTTGTCATGGAAGGCGCGTCGGTCGAGGCAGTCGTTGAGATTCTGCCGTATTCCAGCGGTCTTCCGAGAAATATGAAACAGTGCATAGAAGATTTTGATATACCCGTTTACTATAATTCCACTGTCAGCCAGATCTTCGGCAGGGAGCGCGTTTCTTCCGTTGTGATCAGCGAAGTGGATGAAAGAAGGAAACCGATTCCGGAAAAAAGTTTTGAAGTGGAGTGCGATACGTTGCTCATTTCTGCCGGTCTGCTTCCGGAAACCGAACTCGCGGAGCAGGCGGGGATCGAGCTTTCTCCGTCGACAAAAGGTGCCGTGGTTACCGAGGACAATCAGACTTCTGTTCCGGGAATCTTTTCCTGCGGCAACGTACTTCACGTGCACGATATGGTGGATTTTGTCAGCGAAGAAGGTAAAAGAACCGGGCTTTACGCGTCGGACTTTGTCCGGAAAGGCGAGCCGACAAAGGCATCTTCCGATATGATTGAAGTTGTACGGGGAAACGGCGTTGGCGGCACCGTACCGCACCGGATCAGTCGTGGTTTGTCAGGCGAGGTTACCCTGATGTTCAGGCCGACGGCCCGGTACAGTGATTCCCGGATTGTTATCAGAGACGGCGAGACGGTTCTGCAGTCCCGAAAATGTGTAGCGCTGACTCCGGGGGAAATGTGCAGCGTCAGCATCGACGCAGGCAGCGTCCGCACAGCAGGTTCGGAAATCACGGTTGAAATCAGGGAGGCGGCAGAATGAATAGTAAAAACACGGATAATATTAATAAGAAGGAAAGTTTCAATTCGCCGGCGGAACTAATCTGTATTAACTGCCCGGCCGGATGCCGGCTTACAGCGGTGCAATGCGGAGACGACTGGGATGTCACCGGAAACCGCTGCGCAAGGGGTTCTCAGTATGCAAAACAGGAGCTGACGGATCCGCGCCGTGTTTTGACGGCCCTGATGCGCGTTGCCGGGGGTAAACGTCCGATCAGTGTGAAAACTGACCGGGGCGTGCCGAAATCGCTTCTTATGGAATGTGCCCGGGAAATTTACAGGACTCATCCGGAAGCACCAGTCCACGCGGGTGATATTCTCATCGAAAATGTGTGCGGAACGGGATGCCGCGTCATCGCTACGAGAGATTCTGAGTAAGCGACTTGTTGATTTAAAACCGAATTTTTAATAGAAAGTATTCTTTCATCGAGTATTAAGTGTTTTGGCAAAACCGTAGAAAAGGTTGTATTTTCTACGGCTTTGCTTTTTTTGCTGATACGGGTCTGTCTTTGCGACAGTCAACCGTCCAGAGCTGATGAAGGCGCGGATCGGGCCCGAAATGAACGTCACAACAGGTTTTCAGGAGACACACAAAGGATTAACAGAGGCCACATTCAAGTCTCACATTGCCGGTATATACAGTAATAAAAAGCTCTGTGGATTTAGAAAGAGGTCAGGAATGAGGAAATCAGACTACGATATAATTGCTGTTAGAATCAGTCTTCTTTTAGCAGCACTCGTCATGACCGGAATGTGGGTGCCGATCAAAGCACATGCGGCAGCCATACCGAGCGTAACAAGCAGGGCATCCAAATACCTCGTGACAAATATTAAAAAGCATAAGAATTCTGTGGATATGAAGAATCAAAACATGGCATTCTCAAGCAAGTCTCTGTATAAACTGGCTCTGGATCAGGGAAAGTATATCTTTAATCTGCAGTTAAACAATCCTGAGATCTTTTATATAAGCAATACAGGAAGCGGATGGGCATTCTACTCGAGCCGGAGCGGAAGGATTACTTCTATTATAGTCGGCTATACAATGACGGCTGCTCAGACAAAAACAGCACAGAAAAAGTACAACGCGGCAGTGGGCAAAATTGTCAGGAACGCGAAGAAAAAGAAAACGGTCAAACAAAAGGTCATTTCTGTCAACAATCAGATCTGCAAACTGACCACCTATAACAGCAGACGCAAAAACAGCTACACAGCTTACGGCGCTCTGGTCGATCGTAAAGCAACCTGCATGGGTTATTCACTCGCGTTCAAAGATGCAATGAACCGGCTGGGAATTTCCTGCACTTACGCGATGAACGCATCCCATTCACATATCTGGAACAAGGTCAAAGTCGGTAAAAAATGGTACCATGTTGACGTAACCTGGAACGATCAGAAGGGAAAATACGCGAACAGATACCTCCTTAAAAAATCACATTAATTCATAAATATTCATTAAAAAATATCCTTCAGGAACTGAAAAAGTTCACAGTGAAGGATATTTTTAATATAGAAAATCGGAATTGGCTCTGTCAGACTTCCGGCGCACGGCACGTATTAATGGTTTATCGCATATTGGTATACCCCATAAGATATTCGTCGATCTGTCTGGCGCATTCACGGCCTTCCGCAATTGCCCATACGACCAGCGACTGGCCGCGGTGCATGTCGCCGGCAGTGAACACTTTGTCGACATTGGTGTGATAAGTATTCGGGATCGTTTTGACGGTGTTCTTTCCGGAAATGTTCACACCAAAAGCTTCCGGGACGTACGTCTGACATCCGCTGTATCCGGCGGCAAAGATCAGAAGTTCACATTTCAGCGTCTTTTCGGTACCTTCCTTTTTCACGACACGACCGTTTTCCGTTGTTGTCGACGCGACCTTGACGGCAGTCAGTTTGTCGTTTTTCAGGACCAGTTCACTGATTATGGATTCGTACATCCGCGGGTCGCTTCCGAAGATCTCGATGGCCTCTTCCTGGCCGTAGTCGGTGAGTTCTATGTTCGGCCACTCCGGCCACGGATTGGATTCTTTCCGGACTTTCGGCGGCGCCGCTCTTCGGATCAGCTGGGTGACGGATTTGCAGCCGAGACGGATGCTTGTGCCGACACAGTCGTTTGCAGTGTCCCCGCCGCCGACAATCACAACGTTCTTTCCTTTTGCGTTGATGAATCCTTTGTTGTCGCCGTCCGGGTCAAGAAGACGCTTTGTGTTTCCGGTAAGGAAATCAAGCGCGTTATAGATGCCGTTAATCTTCAGCGGGTCTTCCACACCACTGATTTCAACAGAACGTTCTTCGCGGGAGCCGCAGCAAAGTGCGACGGCATCGTATTTCTCCAGGATCTCTGATGCCGGGACAGTGTTTCCGACGTCGACGCCGGTTCTGAATTCGACGCCTTCTTCTTCCATCAGGCGGCGGCGGCGGAGGATGACTTCTTTGTCTAATTTCATGTTCGGAATACCGTACATGAGGAGCCCGCCTACGCGGTCGTCGCGTTCAAATACGGTGACGGAATGGCCGCGGTGATTCAGCTGATCTGCTGCCGCAAGGCCAGCCGGACCGCTGCCGATTACTGCGACCGTGCAGCCGCTGCGTACTTTCGGAACGCGAGGCTCGATAAAACCGTTGAGGTACGCCTGTTCGATAATATACAATTCATTGTTCCGGTTTGTTACCGGCGCGTCGTTTAAGCCGCAGATGCAGGCCTTTTCGCAGAGCGCCGGGCAGACTCTTCCCGTGAATTCCGGGAAATTATTTGTCTTCAGGAGACGAGCAGCGGCGTTTCGGATGTGCCCGTGGTAGATTTCGTCGTTCCATTCAGGGATCAGATTGTGAAGAGGGCAACCAGTGGTACGGCCCTTCAGTTCCAGAGCTGACTGACAGAGCGGTACTCCGCAGTCCATGCATCTGGCTCCCTGGATTTTGCGTTCATCTTCGTCCAGCATTGTGTGGAATTCGTTAAAATTCTCCACGCGTTCTTTCACAGGGATTGTCAGATCGTCTGTGCGTGTATATTCTAAAAAACCTGTAGGTTTGCCCATGATCAACCCTCCGTAGCATTTGTGATTTCATTGAATGCTTCAAACTCCGCATTCTCTCTGCTGATGCCTTGTTCTTCATACTTGCTGATCGCGCTCAGGATTCGCTGATAATCGTGCGGTACGATTTTTTTGAAGTGCGGCAGATAATCTCTGAAGTGCATAAGTACTTCTTTACCGCGCTCTGAGTTGGTTTCCCGTACGTGATCTTCGATCAGCGACTGTAGTTCCGCTACATCATATTTTTCTGTGACCGGCTGAAGCCGGACCATATCTTTATTGATCTTTCTGTACAGATCGTGCTCGGTATCCAGTACGTACGCGATTCCACCGCTCATGCCGGCCGCGAAGTTGTTGCCCGTTGGTCCGAGAATAACGGCTTTTCCGCCGGTCATGTATTCAAGGCCGTGGTTTCCGCAGCCCTCGACTACGGCGATCGCGCCGGAGTTTCGGACGCAGAAGCGCTCACCGGCGATGCCGTTGATGTAGGCTTTGCCGCTTGTAGCTCCGTACAGAACTACGTTTCCTGTAATAATGTTTTCAGCGGCTTCAAATCCGGCTTTTTCCGGTTTGACCAGGACGAGCTTGCCGCCCGAAAGCCCTTTGCCGAATCCATCGTTTGCGTCGCCTTCCAGGCGCATAGTCAGGCCTTTCGGTAAAAACGCTCCGAAGGACTGTCCGCCGCCGCCGGTGCACTTGACAACATAAGTATCTTCTTCCAGTGTATCGCCGAACTTCTCCGTGATGACAGATCCGAGGATCGTACCGGCTGTCCGGTCGACGCTGGACACGTTGACGGAGACTTCTGCGCTTTTTCCTTCTTTGAACGCATTTTCAAACGCTGGCAGCAGTATTGACTCGTCGAGTGTATTTTCGAGATGGAAGTCGTACAGTTTTTCCGGATTGAAATGACGTCCCCGGAAGCGGACTTTGTTGCGGTCGATGATCGAGGTAAGATCCACGAGTTCGGCGCTCTTTGTGATCTGACGTTTTTTCAGTCTCAGGCAGTCGGTTCTGCCGACCATTTCATTAACGGTCCGGAATCCCAGGTTGGCCATGATCTCACGCAGCTCCTGCGCGATGAAATTCATGAAGTTCATAACATATTCCGGCTTACCTTTGAAGCGCTTGCGAAGCTCGGTGTTCTGCGTCGCGATGCCGACCGGGCAGGTATCATGCGAGCACGCTTTCATCATCATGCAGCCGAGACAAACCAGCGGCGCCGTCGCAAAGCCGAATTCCTCAGCACCGATCAAAGCGGCAATCGCGACGTCACGGCCGCTCATCAGTTTGCCATCTGTTTCCAGGATGACCTGTTCGCGGAGGCCGTTTTCAATCAGTGTTCTGTGCGCTTCCGCCAGTCCGAGTTCCCACGGGAGTCCCGCGTTGTGAATCGAGCTGAGTGGTGCCGCACCCGTTCCACCGTCGTATCCTGAGATCAGAATAACCTGGGCACCGGCTTTGGCAACGCCGGAAGCGATGGTGCCGACTCCGTTCTCGGAAACGAGTTTGACGGAGATACGCGCGTTGCGGTTTGCATTTTTCAGATCGTAGATCAGCTGCGCCAGATCCTCGATCGAGTAGATGTCGTGATGAGGAGGCGGTGAAATCAGGGAGACACCGGTCGTTGAGTGCCGGGTTTTCGCGATCCACGGGTATACTTTCTGACCGGGCAAATGGCCTCCTTCGCCAGGCTTCGCGCCCTGTGCCATCTTGATCTGTATGTCATGCGCACTGTTCAGGTAGGCGCTCGTAACGCCGAAGCGTCCGGAAGCGACCTGCTTGATCGCGCTGTTTTTTTCTGTGCCGAAGCGTTCCGGGTTTTCGCCGCCTTCACCGTTGTTGGACTTTCCGCCCAGACGGTTCATCGCGATCGCCAGAGCCTCGTGCGCTTCTTGTGACAGCGATCCGTAGGACATTGCGCCGGTCTTGAAGCGCTTTACGATCTCACTGACCGGTTCGACTTTGTCGATCGAAATCGGCTGGCGCTGAGGCTGGAATTCAAGAAGACCTCTCAGCGTATGCGAGCAGCTGTTGTCAACGATCGCGGAATACTCTTTGAAACGCTGATAGTCGCCGTTTCTCGTCGCCTGCTGAAGGGCGATGATTGTCGGCGGATCGTACATGTGATTTTCTTTGTCGCTGCCGCTTCTGACTTTATGGAAGCCGGAGCTGTCGAGGGTTGTGTCGACGCCCATGCCGAGCGGGTCAAAGGCGTGGTCGTGGCGGAAGGTGATACCGTCCGTAATCTCTTTCAGACCAATACCTTCTACACGACTGACAACGCCGGAAAAATATTTATTGATAACGTCGCTGTTGAGACCGATAACCTCAAAGATTCGTGCGGACTGATAGGACTGAAGTGTTGAAATACCCATTTTAGCCGCGATTTTCACGATGCCGCTGAGGATCGCGTGATTGAAGTCATCGACTGCGGTATGATAGTCTTTGTCCAGGACGCCGACGTCGATCATCTCGTGAATGCATTCGTGCGCGAGGTACGGCTGGATCGCCCGGATACCGAAGCCGAGGAGTGTTGCGCACTGATGTACATCGCGGGGTTCGCCGCTTTCCAGGATCAGGGAGACAGCCGTTCTCTTCCTCGTCGTGACGAGGTGCTGCTCGACGGAAGATACCGCGAGCAGAGACGGGATCGGCTCATGGTTTTCATCAACGCCGCGATCGGAGAGGATGATGATGTTGTATCCGTCCCGGTAGGCGCGGTCAACGCTGATGTTCAGCTGTTCCAGCGCTCTCGCAAGAGAAGTGTTTTTATAGAACAACAGCGAGATCGTTTTCGTTTTAAAGCCCGGTTTATTCAGCGATCTGATTTTCAGAAGATCGACGCCAGTGAGAATCGGGTTACTGATTTCCAGCATCATACAGTTTTCTCCCTTTTCCTGAAGGAGATTTCCGTCGGAACCGACGTAGACCGTTGTATCCGTGACGATTTTTTCACGAAGCGAGTCGATCGGCGGGTTTGTTACCTGGGCAAAAAGCTGCTTGAAATAGTGGAACAGTGGCTGGTGCTTTTCTGATAAAACAGCCAGAGGGATGTCGTGCCCCATAGATGAGATCGGTTCCGTTCCGTTGCTCGCCATCGGTAGAATCGTGCTTTTAACGTCTTCATACGTGTAGCCGAATACTTTATATAATTTGTCCCGCATTTCCTGCGAGTGGACCGGGATTTTTTTGTTCGGGATCGAAAGATCGTCCAGTTTCATCAGATTTCCGTCGAGCCATTCGCCGTATGGTTTCCGGTGCGCGTAATAATATTTGCACTCTTCATCGGTGATGATTTTCTTTTCCTTTGTATCAACCAGGAGCATGCGTCCCGGTTTCAGCCTTGATTTCTTCAGAATGTGTTCCGGTTCGATATCAAGTACGCCGATCTCCGAGGAGAGGATCAGACGGTTGTCGTCGGTGACATAATAGCGCGAAGGGCGCAGGCCGTTGCGGTCGAGCGTCGCGCAGACGATATCGCCGTCCGAACAGAGGATCGCGGCCGGCCCGTCCCAGGGTTCCATCATGGTCGCGTAGTAATGATAAAAGTCTTTCTTTGACTGATCCATGAAGTTGTCATGATTCCAGGGTTCCGGAATAGTAATCATCATGGCGAGCGGCAGATCCATGCCGTTCATGTAAAGGAATTCCAGCGTATTGTCCAGCATCGCGGAGTCGGAGCCGGCGTTCTCGATCACCGGAAGAATCTTCTCCATGTTGTCTTCCAGGATCGGCGAGAACATGGTTTCTTCTCTGGCCAGCATACGATCGGCGTTTCCTCGGATCGTATTGATTTCACCGTTGTGTGCAATCAGCCGGTATGGATGCGCGCGTTCCCAGCTCGGCGTCGTATTGGTTGAGAAACGGGAATGAACAATGGCGATCGCGGACTTATAGCTCTCATCCTGAAGGTCATCGTAGAACAGGCGAAGCTGATTAACGAGGAACATTCCTTTATATACGATCGTTCTGGAAGAAAGCGATGTGATGTATGTGTCTTCCGAACTTTGTTCAAATTCTCTTCGGAGAACAAAGAGTTTCCGGTCAAAGGCCTGTCCGGCTTCTACGGAATCCGGTTTTTTTATAAAACACTGAGTTATGTGCGGCATACATTCTCTGGCGAGATCGCCGAGTATCTGCTCCTGCACCGGCACATCACGCCAGCCAAGAAATTCCAGGTTGTTTTTTTCTGTGATGACCTCGAACATTCTCTTTGCAAAGGTTCTCTTGAGGCGGTCCTGGGGGAAAAAGAACATACCTACGCCGTAGCTGCCGGCCGGTCCGATCTCGATCCCGGCCTCTTTGGCAGCAATACTAAAGAAGTCGTGCGAGATCTGGAGCAGGATGCCGACGCCATCTCCGACTTTTCCGGTCGCGTCTTTTCCTGCTCTGTGATCCAGCATTTCAACAATATGGAGGGCATCGCCGACAACCTGATTGTCCTGATGGCCGTCGATGTTTACAATGGCTCCGATTCCGCAGGCATCGTGCTCATCGGGTATATTAATATGTCTGTTTGCTCTGTCAGAATGGGGTAAAATCATTTATATTCTCCTTCCATTAATAGGGGCAAAGTATATTTGGTGTTAGTCACAAATATCGAAGATATTTTTTGTCATTATACACCGAATCAGGGGCTTGTCAAGAAACGCACTTATACTATTTATGTATCAGGACTGTTATGTTTTGCGTATGATATATGTTTTCGGATTTTTTTATTTTTGTATCAAAGCGCAACATTGACATCTGCCGAGATTTCTATAGAATATTTATAGTGAGGTTTATACAATGAAAAAAACAGCACCTGAAAAAGCAGTGCTGCTGATGGTTGACATGCAGAAAGCATTTGTTGAACCGGAGGCGGCGCTTTGTATAGATGGAGCAAAGGCGACAGTGCCGGCATGCGCGTTTGCTGTTCATGAAGCGCGCGAGCTCGGACTTCGCCTTATCTGGATCAAAAGGAACTATCGGGAAGATTTCAGTGATATGGAGATTCCGCGGCGGAATATGCTGATGGCCAGAGGGATCTGCGGGGTTCTGGCGCCGGGATCGACCGGGGTCAACAGTGAACAGGAACCGGATGGTCTGGTGAGGCTGCCGGATGATGAAGTGATTGTTAAGCCGCGTTTCAGTGCTTTTTTCAGGACCGATCTTGATCAGAGACTTCGCGCGGCGGAGATCGATACGGTTTTAATTGCCGGGACGACGACGCCGAACTGTATCCGAACGACCTGCTTTGATGCGATATCGCTCGATTACAATGTGATCGTGCTGGAGTCGTGCTGCTCATCAATGACAGATGAGATCCAGGATCTGAATATGGCGGATATGGAACGGGCCGGTGCGGTTGTTTTCCGCGGCGCATCATTAAAAGAACTTTTTCCGTGACGGAATCTGTTTTGAACTGAACGGAGAGGATATCCCGGAAAGAAGCCGGGATTGTAGAAATGAGGTTTATTATGAAAAGAAAAATGATTGCAGTGCTGCTCATCGTAACGGTTGCGCTTTTCTTTGCCGCCTGCGGTTCAGACAGGAAGGATACATCGGGCAGTAAAAAAAACAGTACAGCTGTAACAAAGGACAAAGACTCTGATTCTCAGACCACGTCGGATAACGGCAGTTCAGACAGTCAGAAAAAAGACAGTAAACTGGACAAACAGTCCGATAAAAAGACGGACGATCAGAAGAAAAATGATTCCGGTTCATCTTCAGGAACATCTTCCGATTCGTCTTCCGGATCATCATCTGGATCCTCCTCCGGAAGCAGTGATTCATCGGATAAATCGACGACCGGAAAAGGCGGCGAAGACGATGTCGAACCGGGTAACGCCGATCCGACGGGTTCTGTGGCAAAGGATAAAACGTCTGATGAGATGGAATCGCTTTATGTCGGCACGTGGACGATCAAAGGGGTCCTTTTGTCCGACGGATCTATTGACGGTGAAGGCGTAAGCGGGAAATATGTGATTAAATCGAACGGTGATTACATCGCGGATGTCACATATGCGGACGGTTCGACCGATAAGGGCTCTGGAAAATGGTCCGTGAACGGCGATAAAAAACTGGTCGCGGGAAGCGCGGTGATGGGTCTGGACAAAGAATCACGGCTTCTGAAGGACTCAGGTGAGCGTGACGGTAAAGGAAATCGTTTATTTTATGCGTTTGTAAAAGGAAAGTGATTTATGAAGACAAAGGGAGCAATTTTTGACGTTGACGGCACGCTGCTGGATACGATGCCCGCGTGGCATGATGACGGGGCGCGGTATCTGGCAGGGCTCGGGATTGAGGCGGAACCCGGTCTGGGAGACCGGCTTTTTGCGGAGACTTCTTTGACGGCCGCGGCTTATATAATTGAACGTTATGGTCTGGATAAAACTGTGGACGAGGTTGCGGATGGCCTGATAAAGGAAATGCAGGATTATTATTTTAATCATGCCGTTCCGAAGGAGGGCGCGCTGGAGCTGCTGGATCGGATGGATGAAGAGGGGATTCCGATGACGATTGTAACGTCGACGGACGGATATTGTATAAAGGCGGCGTTTGACAGACTGGGACTGACTGATCGCTTTATCGCGATATACAGCGCGGCCGATCTCGGGATGAAAAAGTCCGAGCCGGACATTTTTTACATGGCGGCTGAAAAAATGGGTACGCGGCCGGAGGAAACGCTCGTGTTTGAAGACGGGCTTTATGCGATTGATACCGCCAATGCGGCGGGTTTTATGACCGTTGGAATTTATGATATAATCAGTGAGAAAGAGCAGGATGATATCAGGGAAAGGTCTGACATTTATCTTAAAGACCTGAGAGATTTTGAATTGATTTGATCCAGGGTGAAGTGGAGAAAGGCAGATATATATGAATAATAAAATATTGATTGTTGATGATGATCCTAACATCAGAGAGGTTATCAGTGTGTTGCTTAGCAGCGAGGGCTACAAGGTTTTGACTGCGGAAAACGGGCAGATGGCGCTGGATATCGTGAATACGGAAAAAATGCTTGATGTTGTCGTGCTGGATATCATGATGCCGGATATGGACGGGATCGAAGTCTGCCGCAGGATAAGAGAGAAATCTTTGGTACCTGTACTTTTTGTTACCGCAAAATCACAAGACAGAGACAAAGTCATCGCCTATACGACAGGCGGCGACGATTTTCTGGTTAAACCGTTTTCGCAGACGGAACTGCTTATGAAGATCAAATCACTGATCAGACGCCATAATGAATACGATAAACAGAGTGCGTCTTCACGGTATAACGAGCATGAAGCTCTCGCGGAGGACGTCTATGTTGACATCAGAACCAGATCCGTACGTAAAAATGGCAAGCGCATTAACCTGACGGATAAAGAGTTCGATATTCTTCGCTTCTTTATGGAGCATAAGGGTGAAGTTGTGCGCAATAAGGATCTCTATGAGAACGTCTGGGGAGAAGAGTATCTTTCTTCGGCGGGCAATACAATTATGGTCCATGTCCTGAATCTCAGAAAGAAACTGGAAGATGACGTGAGCAAGCCGAAGATCATCAAAACAGTATGGGGGAAGGGATATCGCATTGAATAGACTAAAGGATGCCGCCTTATCCGGAAAAGACAGATTTGTATCCTTAAATTTTAAATTGACAGTCGTAATTGTAATTGCGGCTGTTTTGACGCTGGGGATATTTTTTGTCTGTAGTCTCATCGAAAAAAAAGTTGCCGATGGGGTTTTTAAAGCAGGCAGTGTGAAGACGCGGTTTATTAACAACAGGTACGATGAACTGAAGCGTTACATCAGTCAAAATGACGTAAAGGCAACAGATGTCGATGCTTTGGCCATCTGGCTGAAGAAACAGCGGTATACCGACCTGGTGGTTTATGGAATTGACGGATCTGTGTATTCTTCCAACTGGGTTGTCGATTCCGCCGGCCATGTGAGTACGGAGAACTCGTCGATTTCACAGATAACTAAAGAGGATGAAGGTACGCGGCCGAAAATGAAAAACGAGCTCAGGATTGATGCCGGGCATTTTAAGTCGGACGTTATGAACAGAAACATCCGCTTTGCGGACGGATGGTATTATGTTTTCATCGATGTTCATTATGAGCTGGCCTGGAACCGAATCATGAATATCGTGATTATTGTGTTCAGCGCACTCGTCTTTTTTCTCGTTCTGCTTGGATACAACCGGAATGTTCTGCGGCGGATCAGTAAGCTTTCTGACGACGTCGGAATTATCAGTGACGGTTTTCTGAATTACAAGATACAGCCGGGGCTTAATGATGAGATCGGCTCGCTGGCAAGAAGCGTTGAGACGATGCGCTCTTCGCTCGCGGAACAGATGGAGAACGAGAAAGCTGCGATCAATGCAAACGCTGAGCTGATTACGTCTATGTCCCATGACATCCGCACACCGCTGACTTCGCTGATCGGTTATCTGGATATTATTGCGGATGGTCGCTATGAGTCGGTCGAACAGCTTAAAAAATACACTGAATCCTGCAAGGATAAAGCGTTTCAGTTAAAAGGTCTGTCTGATAAGCTCTTTAACTATTTCCTTGTTTTCGGCGGTGAAGACCGTGACGATGAAATCGAAGTGATTGACGGAGGCATTTTATTCCAGCAGCTTCTGGGTGAGCACATTTCAGAAGTGATCACCAGGGGTTTTCAGGCAGAGCTGCTTTATAACGTGCCGGAAAATACGATGCTCAGAACCGATATTTCGGCAATCATGAGGGTTTTTGATAATCTTTTCTCAAATATCATGAAATATGCCAATATCCGGTTTCCGGTGCTGATTAAAGCGGATCTGACACATGACGGGATTTCTATGATTTTCCAGAATCACATCCGCCAGTCGGCGAAAAAGGTGGAAAGTACCAAAATAGGCGTCAAAACGTGCAGAAAAATCTGTCAGGATCTCGGCGCTGGTTTTCACGCGACGGAGAAGGAACTGATTTATACGACGGTAATTCTGTTTCCGGTCATGCCTCAGGAGGAAGCGAAGATCGCGGCTGCCGTTGCGGATGCGGAGGTACGGGAAGAAAACGAAGAACGGATATCCGATAAGGAGCAGGCAAATTCTGATGAAGTGAAAACGATCCAGATCAGGGACGCGGATTCGGGGAACACTGTACACATTGAATTATAAAATGAAATAAAGAAGCGAAAAATCTTAAAAGTTGTTGACACAAAGCCATTATATGTGGTAACATAACAACTGTGCTCAGTCGGGGCACGGTTGTTGAGTGCGATTAGCTCAGTTGGTAGAGCACCTGACTCTTAATCAGGGTGTCCAGGGTTCGAGACCCTGATCGCGCATTAATTAAGGAATGCAGTTTTGATAAAACGCCGCATTCCTTTTTTTATTGCTCAGTCGCCTGGAATATATATTTCCTTGACGCCATAATGCGAACCGCACCTTGCTGTTTCCAAAGCGTTGTTCTCAATGCAAAGGCTTCGTTTTTTTAAGTGGTGATAAGAAAGTTTGTCAAATGGAACTTCAAATATGCTAAGATATTAATACAAATGACAGAGATAAAAACGCAACGCAGATTATTCTGCCAGAGCCGGTAGGTAGCCCGGCCGTCTCATCGTTGATGAGGTAAGTAACCTTCCCTCCGGGTCGTCCGTTCTTTGTCTGTAATCT
>ONJN01000186.1 GCA_900318155.1 uncultured Eubacteriales bacterium | reverse complement strand
GTCAGCACGGCCGCGCCGCAGTCCAGGCCCATCGCCAGCGGCAGTCCGCCGATCGCCGCCTGTACAGTCGCTTTCGGCAGATACGCCATCATGCAGAAAAGACGCTCGCCCAGAGAAATCTTTGTTCCTGCCGTGCAGAAGAAAACGCCCAACATACGGAAAAGCAGCACGCCGAAAATCAGAATCACTGCACCGAACCCCGCCGTCTTCAGGCTGCCGATCTCGACCGACGCGCCAACCAGCACAAACAGAAAAATTTCCGCGGCTACCCAGAGCCGGTCAAACACAGCCGACAGCTCCGCCGCCATGTCCAGATCTTTTCGCCGGATCTCCGTCCCGGCCGCCATGATCGCGATCAGCCCCGCGAACGGCACGATCGAAACCGCGGATTCAAACCAGTTCATGACAAAAGAAACCGCGAATACCAGAATCACCTGCACCGTCACGGAAATCTGAAACTTTCTGAAAAAAAGCACACAAACCAGCCCGGCCAAAGCACCTACGACGACACCGATCACAATGGAAACCGGGATGTTGACAAAGCTCATCCATGAGATGGATTTGCCTTTTGCCAGTCCTGTGAATGTTGTAAACATGACAATGACAAAGACATCATCCACCGATGCGCCCGCCAGAATCATCTGCGGAATTCCTTTGTCCGTGCCGTACCCCTCATCAATCAGCCGAATCATGCGCGGAACCACGACCGCCGGCGAAACCGCGGCGATAACCGCGCCGAGAATGGCCGCGTCCAGAACCGGAAATCCAAGAAGCTTCGGCGCCAGCAGCACCGTGCCGATGATTTCAAATGACGCAGGGACAAAGCACATCATTACCGCCGGGCGCCCGACCTTCTTCAAATCGTTCAGGTTCAGCTTCAACCCGGCCCGGATCAGAATAATGATCAGCGCGATCCGCCGGATATCAGCGGAAATGTCGAGAATACTGCTGTCCAGCAGATTCAGAACATGCGGGCCTGCGATGATGCCCGCAACAATCATGCCGAACAGTGCCGGAAAGCGGATTTTTTTGCAGACCCACCCTAAAAATAAACCGAAAAACAAAATTACAGCAATACTGATTAACATAATACCCTCCTCATAACGCAGAAAAAGCTGACAATTTCTGCGCACCAAAAATAATCCGCAGAAGTCATCAGCTTTAATAAGCGGTTCAGGCGGCTTGTCAGCAGCCTCGGGAGTACCTCATTCCCTTAATATTCATTATAAACCCGTAATATTGAAAAATCAAACTTTTTGTATAGAATATCCTGTTGTTCCGTCGTTAATCCCATTCATAATCATACCGGTCACCGTCATCACCGCAGATAATACTCACAACCGATGTATTCACAGGTCCATCATCATTGGTATCATAGAAGATCTCGATACATGTGATTGATTGACCTTTGAAAGAATCGCCGACTGTATACGTATTACCGGCCACTTCGGTATCATTATAATCTGCCGGGAATGTAACCGCATTACAACACAGCTTATCCGTCTCAAAGATTGGTCCATATTTGTCTGACATATCCACGAAGCCTGTTGGTATCAGCGGGTCGTCTTCCCCGATCCTGAACGGTGTTGTGCCGGTCATCTCATATTCGACGAGACCGTAGTTGTTGTATTTATTCTTAACGCCTGTGATCACGCGATCACCGGAAGTTGTACAGGCATAATACATCGCTGTCCACGCACTCTTGATTGCAGGGAACTTGCCTGTCTTGGCGTTGACCGTGCGGATTTTATATCCGTACCATGTATTCGGCTTTGTCTCATGAATGTTCGCATAAGTCGTGCTATTGGATGTATTGGCGCTGAATGCTTTCCCGTTCAGCCGATAAGCCTGGATCTCATACCAGCTCGCGTTCGCCGCCTTTGACCACTGAAGCTGGATGTTGCCCGCCGTACGCTTTTTTGGGAAAACCGACTTAATGTTTACTTTGCCCGGCGTCGCGTAGGTCGTCTGCGTCAGGACTTTGGAGAATTTTCCGTACTTCTTTCCGTTAACCCCGCGTACTCTGAAGTTGTACTTTGTATTTGCCTTAAGTCCGCTTTTTTTCAGCTTCAAAGCTTTCGTCTTCTTCAGGACGGTCCATTTTTTCGCTGTCGCCTTCTTATAGTTCACCTGATACAGCTTGGCGTTTTTTGCCTTATTCCATTTAATGGTAATCACAGTATTCGTTGTTGGTTTTATTGCTGTAACTCCCGCCACCTTGGCAGGCACTTTGGCCGCTGCGGAAGCCGATATTGTGAGACCGGCCGCCATGACCAAAGCGATCATCATGATGAACAGAACTCTGATTGATTTTCTGGCTTTCATATTAATACACCCCCGAAAAAATTCTGATGTAATAGCTGATAATAATGAATAGAAATACCCTGATTTAACTATAACCTTTCTCGCACGCAATTTCAACAATATTGTTTCAAAATTCGTACATTTTTCATTTTATTATTTTGCGTTTTTTCCTGAACTTACCAGGGAACCGATCCCCATACCTGCCAGGGATATGATGGCGCCATAAAAAATCATCGGAAATTCAGGAACATTGATTTTATGAAACGCGATATTGTTCGCCAGGCTGAATGTAGCATACTCTCCAAGCATATACATCACGCC
>ONJN01000121.1 GCA_900318155.1 uncultured Eubacteriales bacterium | reverse complement strand
CTGCCCGAGAGGCGGCCGCAGTCCTGCAAATCACTGCAAAAGTGAGCTCTCAGCGTAAGGTCATTATCAGAGAAAAGGAGGAAATATGAACTACGCATCCTCTGCGAATTTGCTTCGAAAAGAAGAAATCATCATAGCTCCCTACGGAACTCATTCCAAAGATACGCGCGGTCGTCTGTATCCGGAAGATGAGCACAGCTACCGCGGCTGCTATCAACGGGACAAAGACAGAATTTTGCATACGACATCTTTCCGCCGGCTCGAATATAAAACCCAGGTCTTCGTAAATGATGAAGGGGACTATTACCGGACCCGCCTGACACACACGCTGGAAGTTGCCCAGATCGGAAGGACTCTTGCCCGGGCGCTGGGCGGGAACGAAGATCTCGCCGAAGCCATCTGCCTTGCGCATGACATGGGACATCCGCCGTTCGGTCATTCCGGAGAAGATGTCCTCGCGAAGAAAATGGCCAACCACGGTTCCTTCAATCACAACCGGCAGACGCTCCGTATCGTGACCAAACTGGAAAAAAGATATTCAGGTTTTAACGGGCTGAATCTCAGCTATGAGACCCTCGAAGGCATTGCCAAACACGAAACCGAATACGATACAATGGGCGACCTGGATTTCAACCCTGACCTGAGAGGTTCCCTGGAAGCACAGATCGCCAACATGGCAGATGAAACGGCCTATTCCGCCCATGACCTGGATGACGGACTCCGGTCCGGCCTTCTGACACTGGACATGGTCGAAAAGCTGGAGATATGGCGTTTGCTCTCCGATAACCTGCATTTCGCGGAAACCACGCTGAGTGATCTCGACCGGCACCGCTTCATCAATGCATTGACATCCCTTGAGGTCAATGACATTGTTGAGCACACGGAACAGCTGATTCAGAAAAATCGGATCGAATCAGTCAGCGATCTGGTCCATATGCCTTATAATATTGTATCGAATGGGGATTACCTGGTCGGGCTGAACCGGGAACTGAAAGATTTTCTGTATAACAATATGTACCGCCACTACCGTGTGATGCGGATGAGCGCCAAAGCAGATATGATCCTTTCCCGGCTGTTTGACACCTTCCTCAGCAATCCGAAACTGATGCCGGGACATATACAGGCATCTATCGAAGAAAAAGGGCTTGAGGTAGCGATCTGCGATTATATCGCCGGGATGACCGACCGATACGCCACGGAACAATATAAGAAGCTGTTTGATCCGGATATCCTTCCGTAACAGCAGCATTTTTACAGAATATACAAACAGCGCATACCGCTGTTGATCAATAAGAGGTGATTATATGTCCGATAAAACTACATATTTAACTGCGGAAGGGAAACAGAAACTTCAGGATGAGCTTGAAGAGCTGAAAAATGTCAAGCGTCCTGAGATCGCTGCACGTCTTCGCCATGCCATTGAACAGGGCGATATCTCAGAAAACGCAGATTATTCTTCAGCGAAAGAAGACCAGGGCTTTATGGAAGGCCGTATTCAGGAACTGGAATCCCTTCTTTCCAATGTCAAGCTCATTGACGAGATGGAACATGAACAGGGTGTTGTAAACATCGGTTCCGTTGTCACGCTTTTGGAAGAAGGCGAAGATGAAGAGGAAGAATATACGATCGTCGGGACTCATGAAGCGGATCCCATGAACAACCGCATTTCATTCCTTTCCCCCATCGGTGCAGCCATCCATAAACACCGCCAGGGTGAAACTGTTATCGTCGAGACTCCCGGCGGTACAGTCAAGATGAAGATCGTACACGTTAAGTAAACATATAAGCATGTGATATATCACCGGAAGAGGTTTCTGTCCTTTTCCGGTGTTTAATGATATAATAGAGACAGTAATAATGTTCGAGTGCTTTCGGTTTTGCCTTGAGAAACCGAAAGAGAATAGATAATCCGGTCAGAATCCGGAACGGTACCGCCACTGTAAGCGCGGAGATCCCAAACAGGGTGAAAGCCGGTCATTAGTGCCCAGCACTGAGAAGGCCGTGAGGGATCTGTGAGGCGCAAGTCAGGAGACCTGCTCGAACAAGGCAGCTTATCAGCTCTCGGGTAAGAGTTCAATAGGCGAAAAGTTCTGCATAAAATCGGTTGCGGCAGTTTAGACTGCCGCATTTTCTTTTTTTCAACAGAATTTTCATTTTATGCCGCTTCCTCTTTTGATACCGATGAGAACTGGTAAGGAACTTACGGTAAAAATCCGGATAAACTCCGGAATTAACAATATGGAGGAAAGATGAAAAAGATAGTTTTATTTGTTGCTCTGTTTTGCCTGGTTCTGGGAAGCGTTTGCGTCGTTTCAGCTGATGCCGATCAGGATGCTGCGGATCATGTTGCCGAATTGATCGATGCGATCTATGTT
>ONJN01000120.1 GCA_900318155.1 uncultured Eubacteriales bacterium | reverse complement strand
GGCGTATCTGAAAGCGCGTTTCGGGAATAACTGGATGAAAGTGAAGACAAAGGGTAATGTTATTGCCGCGCAGCATCTGGTTTATACTGAAATCTCCTGCGAGGAGCTTTACAGTGAACTGGACCGCAGGGGCGTTGATACGGAAAAAATCTGGAAACTCCGGAAAAGCTATGAGAAGGCAGAATGGGAATATAAAATCGTGAATGAAGAGGTCCACAAAGTCTGGGAACGGCTTTTCTTTTCCGGCGACCGTTACAACCTCTGGGAATACTACGAGCCGAAAAAGGAAGAACTGAAAGCTCTTTACGAGCGGGAAGACTGGGGCGGACTGCTGACGGCGCTTGACGAGTACCGCAGGCTCGCTGAATTGTACGCCGCGGAAGACCTTGGACTTTGTTTTGACAAAGATATTTTCAATTATCTGGAGGCCGCGTTAAAGCATTCCGGAGACAAAAAGCTGATCAGGCTGGGTGAAGGGCTGCGGGAAAAAGTACCGGCGCAGCACTGGCAGCCGATCAGGCTCAAAACCTTTGACGGCCGGTATCTTATGGACTGAATCGTTTTTCGTATCATTTTCCGTAAGTTTTCTGCCGCCGGTATCCGATTTAAAGCGGACACCGGCGGTTTTCTCTGTTTTATGCGTCGGATGAATCGCTGTGTAAAGGGCTGTCTGACACGCGCTCCGCCGGATATTGGGCTGTCTGACACACTGTCCGCCGGATATTGGGCTGTCTGACGTGCCGGACTTCAGTCTTTATAGAACACGTCGGCATAATCTTCTTTTCTGTTAAATCGCTTCACCGCGTAAGAGCATACCGGCAGGATTTTTTTGTTCCGGGCGCGCGCGGCTTCCGTGACGCAGTCGACGAGGAGCCCGGCCAGTCCCTGGCCGCCGTATTCTTCTCTTACAACCGTGTGGTCGAGCACCCAGACGCCGTCCTCATTCTCTGGTACAGTACAGATCCCGACCAGTTTCTCGCCGTCGTATGCTGCGGCGCGGCTTTCTTCAGCTTCAAAAATAACATCGATCATAATCATTTCCCGGCCCCGTGCGTGCGGTCAAAGGCCGCGGGACCTTTCTCCTTTCTTTTGCTGCGCATCGCTGCGGCTGTTTCATTAATAAGATTATAGCACACAAAAGATGAAAAGATTCAGATAACGGCGGAATGTATTTTTATTGTTTTTTATCGGAAGACGTACGGGCGCGCGTCGGGCCGGCCCGTTCTTCGGCTGCCGATGATATTGACAAGTCAATAATGATACGATAAAATTGTAATTAATTTATTGAATTTTGTGAAATTATTTTTTAAGTTATCGGAACTTGTGATTATGGAAAGGAGTTTAAAGAAATGGCTGAAAATACCAATACCGACACCATTGTTCATTCTGAGGCCGGTAAGAAGAAGATTAATGTCATTACGCTGATTGCATTTTGTATCGTAATTCTTATTTTGATTATTGCAGCAGTTACTCAGACCAAAGCCAGTGTTCAGAACACTGCATGGTCACTGTTGCCGCCGCTCATCGCGATCGTACTCGCGCTCGTCACCAAAGAAGTATACAGCTCACTGTTCATCGGAATTGTTTCCGGCGGATTGCTGTTTTCGCACTTCAGTTTTGCGGGGACGACGAACCACGTGTTTAAAAAAGGACTGCTCGCTGTATTATGTGACAGTTATAACATGGGTATACTGCTTTTCCTTGTTATTCTGGGCGTTATGGTTGCTCTGATGAACAAGGCCGGCGGATCCCGCGCGTTCGGACAGTGGGCCGCCAGTCATATCAAGACCAGGACCGGCGCGCAGTTCGCGACGATCGTTCTGGGTATCCTCATCTTTATCGATGACTATTTCAACTGTCTGACGGTCGGAAGCGTTATGCGTCCGGTAACTGACGGGCACCGCGTTTCCAGAGCCAAACTGGCGTATCTGATCGATGCGACGGCGGCTCCGGTATGCATCATCGCCCCGATCTCATCATGGGCCGCGGCGGTATCCGGACTCGTTAAGGGACATAATGGATTTACTGTATTTGTACAGTGCATCCCGTACAACTTCTACGCGTTGCTTACAATCATTTTCATGTTCATTCTTGTGGGAACAAAGACAGAATATGGAGCAATGACACTGCATGAAAGAAACGCGATTCTCAATAACGATCTTTATACGACACCGGATCGTCCTTATGCCAATGCTGCGGATGACGAGGACATTAAAGAAGGCAAAGTAATCGACATGATCCTGCCGATCATTGTATTAATCATTTTCTGTGTTATCGGAATGCTTTACACAGGTGATTTCTTCAAGGGTAAAGGGGTCATTGAGGCGTTCTCAAACAGTGATGCTTCCGTAGGCCTTGCGTACGGTTCATTCTTTGCGCTGATTTTCACGCTGATTCTTTACCTCGCGCGCAGACTGATGACGTTTGAAGAGTTCATGAACTGTGTTCCGGAAGGATTCAAGGCAATGGTCGCGCCGATTCTGATTCTGACGTTCGCGTGGAGTCTGAAGGCGATGACGACATCGCTCGGATCCGAGGCGTTTGTAAATCATTTTGTTAAAACTTACGCGTCGAACTTTATGTCGCTGCTGCCGGCGATCGTATTCCTGCTTGCATGTCTGCTTTCATTTGCGACAGGTACATCCTGGGGTACTTTCGGTATCCTGATCCCGATCGTTGTTGCGGTCTTCCAGGGCGGAGACTATCATCTGATGATCATTGCCGTTTCAGCCTGCATGGCCGGTTCTGTATGCGGTGACCATTGTTCACCGATTTCAGATACGACGATCATGGCTTCTGCTGGTGCGCAGTGCAACCACATCAACCATGTATCTACGCAGTTGTACTATGCGATGACGGTCGCGTTAATTTCGCTGATATCATACGTTATCGCCGGATTTACAAAAAGCTGGATTCCATCGCTCATCGTCGGCGTTCTGCTGATTATCCTCGTTATGTTCGGTATGAAGAAAGTGAATCCGAACGACGATCTGAAAAATGCGGAAGCAGCGGTAAAAGACGCTGCGCCGACTGCGTAACACCTGAATCTTTACTGGTCGGGCACGTGAAGGCCGATGTTTTGACGGCCGACTGCGTAACGTCTGATTATTTAACAGCCGGGTACGTAATAAGAGGCTGTTAATAATGGGTACCCTTTGACAGGGGAAACAGAAACGATTCTGACAAAAGTAAATAGTAAAAAAAATAGCCGGACGGCCGGAACGCTGGACGGACCGGTTACACAAAATTCAACTTAAAGGGGCTGTTGCTCAAAGCGTTAGAAACGCCGGGGCAGCGCCCCTGATTTATAAAGAACAGGATTGACGGGATTTACTTTGGTTTGGTAAATTCTGTTTTTTTCTTTTTGCCCTTGACCCGGGTCAGTAAAGGTGATATACTGGTTGTGAAGTTAAATATATTTAACACAAAAGATGTTTTCGGCGCTTAAGAGGCGCCTATGCTTAAGACATGGAATTAGTTATAACTAACTATAGGAAAGAATCAAAAATCTATCACATTATCGCAGATTAAAAGCGCGAATAAAATCTTAGAACTGAAAAAGCACAACTATAATCACAGAATCAGCAGGAGTTACATTATGAACGAGGAACTTGTGATCAGACATTGTTCGCCGACGCTCGCGGGACTGAAAACAGGAAACATGTTCAGCTGTTCGTTTGAGAATCCGCGGGAGATGTGTGAGGCGGCATGCGAGTTAAATCACAGACTTTTGTCAAAAGGGGTATGCACGGTACCATTAAAGTATAAAGACGGAAAAGCGCTTCTTTATATTTACAGACCGAAGAAACTTGAAGCAGATATGCAGTGTTGTCAGGCCTGTGAGATACTTGAAGAACGTGGATACTGCTGCGGACATATCAACATGACCATCGCGCAGCTCAGAAAAAGGCTTCAGAATTCAGACTCTTTTCCTCACGAAATCGGCCTTTTCCTGGGCTATCCACCCAGAGATGTCAAGGGGTTCCTCAATGAGAAAAAAGGAAAACCGTGTGATCATGTCTGCACCGGATACTGGAAGGTCTACGGTGACGAGAGCGATATGATTGAAGCTGAAAAGATCTTTGATCGTTTCCGGAAGTGCATCAGAATCTATCTGGATCAGTGGTCAAAAGGGAAGACGATCGAGCGGTTGACCGTTTAATAACAGGAGGTAAAAATGGCCAAAGTAGCAGTTGTATACTGGAGCGGAACAGGTAATACAGAAAAGATGGCGGAAGCCGTCGCGGAAGGCGCAAAGAGCGCCGGTGCGGACGTTGATGTAATGGGTCCGGCCGATTTTAACGCGGACAAAGCGCAGTCTTATGACGCGATCGCGTTCGGCTGCCCGGCAATGGGAGCGGAGCAGCTGGAAGAAGAAGTGTTTGAGCCGATGTTTAACGATGTCAAAGGAAAAATCGGCGGTAAAAAGGTTGCGATCTTCGGATCCTATGGCTGGGGTGAAGGCGACTGGATGAAGATGTGGGAAGACGACTGCAAAGCGGCCGGCATCAATCTTATTGATGATGGCCTGATGGCTCATGAAACGCCGGATGCCGACGCGCTTGATGAGTGCAGTGCGCTCGGGCAGGAGCTCGGAGCTTAACCTGGCGTCTTTTGACGGCGTCGCTCGCGCCAATCAAGCGAGCTTGTTGGAGCTTCGCTCCTGGTTGAATAATAAAAGAGGCAGTCAGTATAATAAGTCCATATTATTAAAAGGCAGTACGCAGAGAAATAAGTCTGTGTGCTGCCTTTTGTCTGGCTGCTGTTTATTTCAGCGAGCCGGCCGGGAGTAAGCGGGGGGTCAGAATTATCCTGAATTCCGTTTCATGTTCATGTTCTGTGTCGGTGCCGGAGCACGGAAACCAGCGAATATACAGCGAATGCGGCGGCGTTGCAGAGTACGATGCTCGCGCCGGCCGGAGCCGCGTACAGGTAGGAAATGGTGATGCCGATCCACAGGCAGATGACCGAAACAACGGCAGAACTGAAGACGACACTTTTGAATGTTTTACATACGCGCATTGAAGTCAGCGACGGGAATACGATCAGGCTGGAGATCAGAAGCGCTCCCATCATTTTCATGCCCAGGACGATGATGACAGCAGTGATCACCGAAATCAGCAGATTATATATCTTAGCGTTTGTTCCGGTTGCCCGCGCGAACTCTTCGTCAAAAACGACCGAAAAGATCCGGTTGTAGCCGATTACATAAAGAAAAAGAATGAAAGCGGACAAAAATGCGCTGAGCAGGACATCGCTTCGGCTCATGCTCAGGATGCTCCCGAACAGATAGTTGTAAACATCCACGTTCATGCCCTGTGTCATAGAGATGATCATAATGCCAAAGGCCATCGCGCCGCTTGAAAGCAGGGCAATGGCCGCGTCTCCGCCGATCCTGCCGCTTTCGCTCATTTTCTGCATAATGACCGCGCCCACGATGACAACCGGTATCGAAAAGACAAAGGGCGTAAGGTTCAGCACAGAAGCAAGCGCCAGCGCGCCGAAGCCGACATGGGAAAGACCGTCACCGATCATCGAATATCGTTTAAGCACGAGGCAGACGCCAAGTAATGAGGCGCATAATGTGATCATCGTTCCTGCAAAAAAAGCCCGGAACATGAAGGGATAGTGAAACATTTCCCGAATCAGTTCAATCATTGTCTGTGCCTCCTTTCAGGGCCTGTGTTTCTCGCGGGTTGGCCGCGCGTTCCGGTTCCGGTATCACGTCCGGCCCGGCTTCACCTTCCGATTCCCGGATGAAAAACTGCCCGGCAGCGCTTTGACGGTAATCTTCCGCCGTCCCGAAAAACCGTTGCCGGTGGCTGAGCTGCAGGATATGCCGCGCGTATTTCAGCGAAGCGTGAATATCGTGCGAAACCATGATGATCGTGATTCCAAGCTCCTGGTTGATGCCGGCGATCAGATCATACAATTCCTGCGTTGCCGCCGGGTCCAGGCCGGCTGTCGGTTCATCTAAAAGCAGCACTTTCTTTGACGCGCTGAGCGCCCGGGCAAGAAGGACGCGCTGCTGCTGACCGCCGGAAAGTTCTCGGTAACAGCGATTCTGCAGGTTCGCAATGCCCAGCCTCTCCATGTTGGTCAAAGCGGTTTTCTTTTCACCGCTCCCGAAGAAGGGCCTGAGCCGCAGTCGGTTCAGACATCCGCTGAGGACGACCTCGCGGACACTTGCCGGAAAATCTTTCTGGACCGGCGTCTGCTGCGGCAGGTATCCGATGTCCCTCGGATCAAGAGAGGGCGCGTATTGGATCGTTCCGGATTCCGGCTTCTTCAGATGGAGGAGGCCTTTGATCAAAGTGCTTTTGCCGGCCCCGTTTTCACCGACGATACAGAGGTAATCGCCGTTACTGACGGTGAAGCTGAGGTTATCGACGACAATATTCGAGTCTTCATATGTAAAAGTTAAATTTTTGCATGTAATGATATGATTATTCATTCAATGCCTCTTTCAGCCCGGTGCGGCTTTCAGCCCCGGGTCTCTTTCAGTTCAGTGCCTCTTTCAGCGTTTTGGTGTTTCGGCGCATCAGGGAAAGATAGGTAGCGCCGTTTTTGAACTGTCGGGCGGTCAGGTTGTGGCAGGAGTGCAGTGTTTTTCTTCGGGCGCCGGTGATTTCACAGATCGTGTCGGCGGTTTTTCCAGTCGAAAGCTCCATGGTAAAGACGATTGGTATTTTTTCCTGTCTGACTTTCTTTGTCAGAAAGACAATGGTTTCGGCGCTCGGTTCGCTGTCTGCTGCGCAGCCCGGGAAGGCCGCCCGGTATTTCAGTCCCAGTTCGTCGGCCAGATAGCGGAACGGGAAACGGTCGCCGAAAATGATCGTCTTCCGTCTGGAATTCTGAACCGTGTTCTTCAGTTCCCGGTCGAGCGACTGCAGCTGCTTCTGATAAGCGTGCGACTGCGCTTTATAATAATCCGCGCTCTTTTTGTCCCGGCTGATGATAATTTCAGTCATTTTTCTGACAATCTTTATTGCGTTTACCGGAGATGTCCAGACGTGTTCGTCGATTTCAGGCTCCGCGGCCGGGTTTTTTCGGTTTTTCGCCCGTATGGTCATGCCGGCCGTCTGTTTTTCCGTTACGGTGGCTGTACAGTCGGTCATGCGCAGAGTTTCTGGTCTGTGACCCTGCATAGAGTCAAGGATTTTTTCGACCCATTCATCGTTTTCTCCGCCGGTACAGACAAAAAGATCCGCGTTCTGGATCAGCCGGATGTCCTGCGGGCTCGGCTCAAAGGAATGCGGTTCTTCGCCGGGTTTCAGCAGCATATGGACATCGGCCCGGCTGCCCGTGATCTGCCGCGCGAAGTCGTACGGCGGAAAGTTGGTCGTGACAATCTGAAGCCTGCCGGACGCGGCTTCCTGTTTGACTGTATTTCTTTCGTCGGTGCATCCTGAGGAAACGAACAAGAGGATTGCGGATAAAAGGATCAGGACAAAGGGGCGCAGCCGCCGCATGGATCCGGCCCGGATGGTTCCGTTGTTTTTGCCCGGAATCATTGATTGCCTCCCGTGTGTCCGCCGCAGCAGCTGTCCTGCTCCGGCGTGCCCGGAACCGGTTCGCCCCGGCAGTTTCCGCAGACTCCGTATAAAACCGTACGCCCCGGGTTAATCCGGAAGCCGTGCTCGTCCCGGATATGCAGACCGGTTTCCTTAAGCAGCGCGCATCGGAGATGGAACAGTCGTCCGCACTGTTCGCATTTCAGATGGAATGTGCCGGCGTCGGCCTGACCGTCTTGCTGCCCGGCATATTCATAGCAGGCGCTGGCGACGCCCTCCACGGTATATTTTCTGACGATGCCGGATGCGGTCATGCTGCTTAGAAAGCGATAGATCGTAGCGAGGCTGATCGGTTCGCCGGCGCCTGTGAAATGTTCGCTGATGTCGCTGACCGTAACGTGACGGCCGCTGTTTTCCTGAAGATATTCTGTCAGCGCCTCCCGCTGGCGCGTTTTGTATTCGGATCGTTTACCCATTTTGACTCCTGTTTGTTTTGGAATGAATCGTAAGTCCGGCGGGTCTTTGTCCGGTCAGGGGAAATCCACCCGGGCTTTTCATATGTGTGTGACTGATTTTTTTATTGTTCGCTGCGGTTCACTTCACTGTACCTGCGAAATTGAGAATTATTCTCAAATTATATCACTGGAGGACGTTTTGTCAAGGCGGGGGCGCACAGGGAAATCCGGCGGCGGGGCTTTGGTGAAACGGCGGCGGGGCTTTTTATCAGGACGGCGGGGCTTTGTCCGAAGCTGCGCGGAATCCTTTGTCAAAGGGCGGAAACCGGGGGGAAATATCTGATTTTCGTGTTAATTTTGGTTTCATGTTTACGAACTCCTGTTTTTTGGTTATAATAATCAGACGTACAATATTTCTTGTTTATGCTTCTGAGAGGGAATAATTTCTTCAGAAACAGAAAATGTCCGGCATTTAACCACGACCGGACACTGTGAATGAAAGGAGAATCATTTTGGAGTATTTGGAGATCGAACAAGTATTAGGAAGAGAAATCGTTGATTCCAGAGGAAATCCGACCGTAGAGGCTGAAGTTACGCTGGTTGACGGAACAGTCGGCAGGGCGGCTTCACCGAGCGGCGCGTCCACGGGTGAGTTTGAGGCGCTTGAACTCAGAGACGGCGATAAAGACCGCTATGACGGAAAAGGCGTGCTTAAAGCTGTACAGTACATCAACAACGACATCAATGAGATTTTGGAAGGTATGGACGCTTCCGATATTTATGCCATCGATAAAGCAATGATCGACGCGGATGGAACAGAGGATAAATCAAAATTTGGCGCCAACGCGATTCTGGCTGTTTCGATCGCCTGCGCCAAGGCAGCCGCAGCCGCGATCGGTATGCCGCTATACCGGTTCCTGGGCGGCATCAACGGAAATGTGCTTCCGGTCCCGATGATGAACATCCTCAACGGCGGCGCGCATGCCCCGAATACGGTTGATACGCAGGAATTCATGATCATGCCGGCCGGAGCTCCGAGTTTCAGGGAAGGACTCCGCTGGTGCGCGGAAGTTTATCATAAGCTGGCCAAACTGCTGAAGACAGAGGGTTATGCGACATCCGTCGGCGATGAAGGCGGATACGCGCCGAATCTGGCAAGTGATGAGCAGACCATCGATTATATTCTGAAGGCGATCAGAGAATGCGGATACGAGCCGGGGAAAGACTTTGTCCTCGCGATTGACGCGGCGGCAAGTGAGTGGAAGGGCTCCAAAGCGGGAGAATATGTACAGCCGAAGAGCGGCAAAAAGTTCACATCAGCTGAACTCGTTGCGCACTGGAAGAACCTCGCGGACAAGTATCCGATTTATTCACTGGAAGACGGCCTCGATGAAGAGGACTGGGACGGATGGAAACTGCTGACTGATGAAATCGGTGATAAAGTGCAGCTTGTCGGCGACGACCTGTTTGTTACCAATACGACGCGTCTGGCAAAGGGCATCGTGCTGGGCTGCGGCAACTCAATCCTGATCAAGCTGAACCAGATCGGTTCTGTTTCTGAAACGCTCAACGCGATCAAGATGGCGCATAAAGCCGGTTATACGGCCGTTGTATCTCACCGTTCCGGAGAAACGGAAGACACGACGATCGCGGATCTCGCGGTTGCGCTTAATGCCGGACAGATCAAGACCGGAGCGCCGGGCAGAAGCGAACGTGTTGCCAAGTACAACCAGCTTCTGCGAATCGAGGAAGAACTCGGCGAGAATGGTCTTTACGCGGGCTTTGATGCCTTCAACCGGAAGGATAAGTAAACGGAAGATTAAAACGGAACGTACGATGCTGTGAGGGGTTCAGGGAGCAATCCCTGTTTCGGCTTGAAAAAAGTTTAAGGCATAAAGCGGCTTGTGGGAGAGATCCTGCAGGCCGCTTTTATAATCTCCCGGACGTTATGATATAGGTGAAAAAGAATATGAATCCGCTTGTTATATGATATAATACTGGTACATCTTATATCAATGATACGATAGAATCAGGAAATGATACTTTATGGGCTTCACGAACTGCCTTTGAAAGGAGTTTTGCCATGAAAAAACGATTATTCCCGATCCTTCTGACCGTGCTGATGGCTTTTATAATCATGCCGATGGCGGCAGGGACAGTACATGCTGAGAGCGGGTCAGTCACGATCGATGGAGTTACGTATACACCGAACGATGATGGCCAGACGGCGGTCGTATCGGGTTGCATGAAAGAATATCTTTTGTCTCAAATTGATATTCGGTCGATGGTAAGAATCAACGGAACAAATTATACGGTGACGAGCATCGGAGCATCGGCATTCCAGGGGTGTGAGAACCTTTCTGGCATTACGATACCAACGACTGTGACGAGCATCGGGGATGCAGCATTCCAGCTGTCAGGACTTACCGCTATCACCTTTGCAAACGGGAGCAGCCTGACGAGCATCGGGGATGAGGCATTTAAGCAGTGTTATAATCTTAAGAGTATCACGATCCCTGCAGGAGTGACGAGCATCGGGGATGGGGCATTCGAGGCGTGTGGAGAACTGACCACCATCACTTTTGCAAACGAGAGCGACCTG
>ONJN01000119.1 GCA_900318155.1 uncultured Eubacteriales bacterium | reverse complement strand
TCCTCTCCGATTTCGTTGGTGCTTTGTACCATCTGATCAACGTTATCAGGCTTTTTCTGTGCAGCGGTAATAACAGAATACTTCCCAAAATATTTCATATTAACAAGTTTTGCATGTTCCTCGTAAGAAACTCCAAATTGTTCTCGCCATGTCTCCGGAAACCGAGCTCTGCGAATTGACTTAGAGATACCGTTCTCTGAAAAAGCTCGTGGAAACATCTCTGCTTTTTTCAAATCGAATACCAAAAATGTCTTTTCGTCCTCATTTACGACTCGACCAAGAATTCGATACCTCGTGTTAAGCTCCCAATGCATGAGCTCAAAAATCATGCCATATAGAACAGGGCTGGAGCATTTTCGTGGAACAGGCTTTCCTTTTGAATAACCGCACCACACAAATGCATTTGGAGTATTAATACCACATGGCATCAAAATCAGAATTCGCTCGTCCGGATCAATCAAAGACAGCACCGTATTCACGTTCGGAAATCTGCGCAAACAGGACTGGCTTACATAGAAGCGCATATTTGAAAAAGTCAATGACAAGTCATGCGCGTGCGGAAGGAATTCTTTTCTCACAACTTGACACTTGGTTAAGCTCAGCTTTCCATCAATTGCAGTTTTGCCTTCTTCTGATTTTTCTTCTCTAGTACAGTTAGCCGAAGCTGCTCGATATGGCAAGAGAGGAATGATTTCAAATTTCTTCTCCAAAGCGCTCCTCCGTTCTGCTTAACTCTTCATCAACAAACTTTCGCATTACATCTTCATGTGTAATGTTCAGCGGTTTTCGCGTCTCAAATATGTGTCCGCTCTCATTTAACTGCCATTTATCTTGGCTAATATCACATTGATCAACCGTGAAAAATGGTTCTCCAAAATTTCCAAACAAATCTGACATTACAACTTGCGTGTATTTTTTTGTTAACCTCAATATAGACGATTCGTCTTCGTTTGCTTCCCCTTGAGGAATCTTATATGATTTCAAAAACACCTCAGCACCTTTCGCCTCAAATATGAAGGCAACAACTCCATCCGCTTCATAGATGTTTCCGCTGAGTCTGTATCGGTTATCTGGCTCCCAATCAAAAATGGAAGAAATAATGTTATAAAGCGGCTTGGAGTTTACTCTGCACGAATAATTGGTCTGCGGATGGGAGCATCTCACAGCTCTTCGATTATCTTTACTCGCGGATCTCAGCGCGAGTCTCTTTCCTGTTGGGTCAATAAGGAACTCAACACAGTAATCTGGCTTCAGCTTCTGAACGATGTTACGCCCAATCGTCAGGTGTCCTTCTGCAAATGAAATCCTGTAATTCGTCGGGCTGGCAATTAAATCAGTCCGAATAATCTGAAATCCATTTGTAGGCCGAACTTCAGTCTGCGTGGAATCTCCTGACTGTAAAATAGAATTCCCTGCCTCGATATAATCTTCTGTTCGAAATCCCATCCAACGCGGATGCATCCGCACAAATCCGCGCAGCAGCCCACGTTCGATCACATATAAAGATGGCATCAAGGATTTTTTCCCAGATGAGCGTTGATAATGCGAATTATCCAACAAACTTTGTACTGCGATGAAATCATCTCTGCTGATGATGGCCTCATGGTGATTCAGATATCTGCTTTGCGGGCGTTCTCCATGGTTTTTCTTAGCCAGGTGGTCGCGGAAGTTTGGCGTAAACGTTTTCCTAGTCAGCACATCTCCGCAATATCTTTCTTGTCGAAGAATATTTACGATTGAATTTGCTGTCCATCTGTTATTTCCAAGAAATGTTTTTCTGTTCTGCTGATTGAATCTATCGGCGATTTCTTGAGTCGAATATAAAAGCAAATACATGTAAAACGCTAGTTTGACTGTTACGGCTTCCTTAGGATTGATAATCAGATTTCCACTCTCATTGTGGCTGTATCCCAACAGCTTCGGCGTAAGTGGAATCCCATTATCCAACCGCATACGCAGCGATGTTTCCATGCTACGGCTACGCGTATGCGATTCCTCTTCGGCCATCGTCGCTAGAAATGAAAGCGCCATCTGAGAATCCTCATTGAGTGAAAAGATGGCTTCGCTCTCGAACAGAACACCCACCGGGGGCCGCATATCCGCCAGTTCGCGAACCATGCCAATACAAATCACAATGTTTCTTGCAAACCGTGAGACATTTTTTGTGAGGATGAGATCAATTTTACCTGCCTTACAGTCCCTAATCATTCGATTGAATTCATCCCTGTGTGCCAAAGATGTTCCACTTATTCCCTCATCTGCATAAATGTCAACAAGCTCCCAATTCGGATGCTGCTCAACAAAGTCCTTGTAATACTTTTGCTGCAACTCATATGAAGTCGTTTGTTGCACATCATCTGTCGAAACACGAACATATACCGCGACACGTTGGTGAACGCTGGTATCGTAGTAATCGACTGGACCTTTTTCTGGGATGTACTCGTAGTTTTCTGGGTCAATCTCGACACGCATCCTTCGCCGAACTCGTTCTTTTTCTATTTGGCGATCCCGCCGCCTTTTGTCATCAATCATAGTCTGTTTCCTCGCTCCCAGTTTGTTCTTCTGCAAACTCACTTCCGCTCTCATTTGGGAAGAAGAACATATCTCGAAGATCCTCTTGGTAATAGGACGCCAGGGTAAACAAGTCCTCAGAGATAAAGTAAATGCCCACCGGATGCTCCTGCGAAGCAAGCAATCTGGAGCAAAGGATCGCGTCAAAGATACGCTTTGCAATATTGGAAACCTTCTGCGTTATGATCAGATCTATCTTCCCCATCATGCAGTCATTGAGCAACCGGCTCCACTCTGGAGCGCTTTCCATTCTTGGGGCTGTTGGCCCTTCATCCACATAAATCCCAACCAATGTCCACTTAGGGCACATTTCAATCGTATCCATAAACTGCTTTACGTGATATTCCAAATAATTCTCGTGTTTCGTCTGATTGAAGTATCGAATATACACAGCCACCCGATATGTCTGATTCGGTTGCGGACGTTCTCGCACAACCGATTTCAGCCATTCCTTATGCGCTGCTATTTTATTCGTCCTCTCAGCCTCCAACGGCATTCGCGATGTTGCTTCGATTTGGCTCATACGGCTAAAAATATCAACGGAATCCAACGCACCCACTCCTTTGACGTTTTCTACTGCAATTATATTTGATCGCAAAATAAAAAAACATAAACCGAGAGTCAAGTCCATGACTCTCAGTTTATGTTTTGCACTTTTTGATTAACTTGTTGTTATTAAGAACTCAATCAGTAATCGGAAATATCGGAGTCTTCCAAAGCGCGAATATCGAAATCTTGCAGTTGCTTTCCCTGCTTTATCCATAAGCTCCGTTGACCAGGAGACATTGTTTTCACAATACAGCGAACCGCTTCATCATCTGCTTTTACGCTGGCATTCTCATATTCAAGCAGATAGTCTGTAGAGACGTGGAAAAATTCTGCTATCTTTCTTAGCATATCAAAGTCCGGTTCTCTCGTATTCAGCACATAGCCGCTGATAGCAGAC
>ONJN01000158.1 GCA_900318155.1 uncultured Eubacteriales bacterium | reverse complement strand
TTTGTCGGGCATTGTTATTTCAAGATTAATAATAAATACACATTCTTTCTCTTGACATTGTACAAATACCTGCGCTATACTTATATACAGCACCGCAAGATGTAGTACATCTTGTTTGATCGACCAAAAAAGGAGGTAATCCCATGAAAAAGACCCTTTCCATCATTCTGGCCCTGGTGCTTCTGGCATGCGGCGCTGTGGCACTGGCCGAAACAGACTGGCCTTCCGGAAAAACCGTGCAGATGATTATCCCGTTCGGCGCCGGCGGTGATACCGATCTGCATTGCCGTGTACTGACCGAAATGGTCAGCAAGGAGCTTGGCACGGATATCGTTTGCACAAATGTTACCGGTACATCCGGAACCATCGCAGCCCGCCAGGTAATGGACAGCGCACCGGATGGCAATACCATTCTCTGGCATCAGACTTCCTTCCTGATGGCAAGCCTGCTGGGTGTCTCCGAGTTCGACTATACGAATTTTGCCACGGCCTGCACGGTGATCGAAGACCTGTCTTCCTTCCTCTGCATTAACGCAAAGAACGGCAAATTCTCGACCCTAGACGAGTTTGTTCAGTACGCGAAGGACCATCCTGGCGAGATCCTCTGGGGTGGCACCATCGGCGGCGATGCGCATATGTATACGCTTCTGCTCTGCGACGCGCTGGGAATCGAAGTCACCTACGTCGACCTGGATGGCACTGCGGAGATCATCCCTGCCCTGCTGAGCGGCGACATCGACTTTACCCTCGGCATCTACGGCACCTATGGCGAGTATGTGCGCAACGGTGATTTCGCCGCGCTCTGCTATCTCGGCGACGAGGCGCTGGACGGAAGCGATACGCCGACCTGGAAGAGTATGACGGGTGAAACCTTCCCCATCGGCAAAATGTTCGGCTACTGGTTCCCGGCCGGAACGGATGCGGAAATCATCGCAAAATTCAATGCTGCAGTCGAGAAGTGCGTAAACTCCGACGCGTTCAAAGAGCACTGTGCAAAATACTTCATTACGCCTGTCTTCCGCGGCGGTGAGGATGCGGTACAATACCTGAATGAATACTACGAGATGATGAAGGGACATAAGGACGACTTGCTGGTCGGCGCCTGATCATCTGCTGGAACAGTGAGATTGCCGGCCCGGCCCCTGCCTGGCCGGTGATCCTTTTTCTGACCGGAGTGGAGGAATACCATGCTAAGCAATCCGGTAAAAGAATTCATCCGGCACTTCCGGGAAGCGATATTCTCCATTGTGATGCTGATCATCTTTGCACTGATCATCTACTTTACAAAGGATATCAAGCTGCTGGTGGTCAATACGACGGTGGATGCGCGTTTCTGGCCAAAGGTTTGCGGCATTGTGGGCATCATTCTCTCCCTGGTACTGTTTGTTCAGAGTATCATCGAGGGAACTACGCTTGCAAAAAAGGAAAAAGCGGGACTCCTGCAACCGGAGCCTGCTGCGGCTTTGCTGTCCGGTGAACGAGTGCGTCCGCTCGTAACGCTTTTGCTGATGACACTCTACATCGCAGGGCTTGAAAAGTTCGGATTCCTTCTGATGACCTTTCTTTACCTGTTCTTTCAGTTTCTTCTGCTTTCCGACAAGGAAAACCGAAGTATTCCCGTCCTGTTGCTCATAGACGTATCCTTTACGATAGCAGTCTATCTGCTCTTCCGGTATGTTTTCCAGATGATCCTGCCAACGGGAACCTTCTGGGGATAAGGAGGATGAAGCATGAGTGAATTCTTGTCTGCCTTTCCGCAGATTTTTGCGAATCCAGGAAATGCTGTCCTCCTGATTGCTGCAGGCGTAGTGGTCGGCATTATTTTCGGTTGCATCCCCGGGCTGACCGCAGGCATCGCAATTGCCCTTTGCCTTCCCCTCACCCTGCGCATGGAGATTATCCCCAGCTTTACGCTGCTCCTTTCCCTGTATATCGGCGGCATTTCAGGCGGTCTGATCTCAGCAATCCTCATCAAGATTCCAGGCACGCCTGCTTCTGTGGCCACCGTGTTTGACGGTGGTCCAATGGCCGACCGTGGTGAAGGATGGAAGGCGCTGAGTGTTGCAATCGTTTTTTCCTTCATTGGCACGCTGATCGGTATTGCCGCCCTGTGTTTCCTTACACCGGTACTGGGGGCATTCGCGCTGTCCCTTGGCATGTATGAGTACTTTTCCGTGGCGCTCTTCTCGCTTACGCTGGTCTCCGCCCTGTGCGGCAAATCGCTGATAAAGGGTCTGATCGGCTGCGTGATCGGGCTGCTGCTTGCCTGCGTGGGCGCGGCGCCGATCGACGGTTTCACACGCTTTACCTTTGGGGTGCATGCACTGGATGCAGGCTTTAAGGAAGTACCTGCCCTGGTCGGTCTGTTCGCGATCTCCGAACTGCTGAACAACGCCAAGCACATTGATAAGACAGGCACCATGGCAAAAATCGACCGCCATGGGTTTGGCATGTCAGCCGGTGAGTTTTGCGGCCAGATTCCAAATGCGATCCGTTCTGGAATAATCGGCACTTTCGTCGGTATCCTGCCAGGAATCGGCGGATCCGTCTGCAACCTGCTTGCCTACGGCGTTGCCAAGAAGAGCTCACGATACCCGGAGAAGTTCGGTACAGGTATTATCGATGGGATCGTGGCATCTGAAACCAGTAACAATGCCTGTATCGGAGGAACCATGGTTCCTCTGCTCACGCTCGGCATCCCTGGCGATGCAGTGACGGCCATTCTTCTGGGCGCCTTTACGATCAACGGTCTGACGCCCGGTCCGCTCTTTTATCAGGAGAATCTGAAACTGATCTATGTCATCTTCGCAATCATGCTGCTTGCTTCGATTACGACCTTTATCATGCAGTATTTCGGCATCAAGGGTTTTACTCAGTTACTGCGTGTCCCGAAAAATATCCTGCTTCCCATGGTGCTTGTGCTGTGTATCGTCGGATCATTTGGCGCAAACAACCGAATCTTTGATGTATGGACACTGCTGCTCTGGGGCATTCTCGGATATGTTCTTGATAAATTCGAGATTCCGCTGACCCCGATCATCATGGGATTTATTCTGGGGCCGATATGCGAAAAATATCTGCGTCGAGGCCTTATGATGAGCCGCAATCAGTTCAGCAGGTTCTTTACAAGAAAGGTTTCCGGAGCATTTCTGATCCTGACCATCGCAATGGTCGCTGCTACGTTTGCGACGCAGATGATCCGTCTTTATAAAGACTCGAAAGTCAGAAAGGAAAAACCATGATTGAATTGA
>ONJN01000144.1 GCA_900318155.1 uncultured Eubacteriales bacterium | reverse complement strand
TCCTTGCTCGCGTCTGTGATTACCTGGGCTATGAGGGGATCAGCACCCACAGCTTCCGCAAATGGTATGCGACAGAGATCTACCGCAATAATGGCTATGACATCGCCCTTGTGCAGCGCCTTTTGCAGCACAGCTCCGCCGCCGTGACGCAAAGATACATCGGCATAGAACCACAGCGGATAGAAAAGGCGATTGAGGGACATGCTGAGCTGATATGAACAGGCGAGAGGTTTTTCCTCTCGCCTGTCTTATTTGTGTTTTATTTGTTATTATCTATTCTAAAACCGAAGGTTTGATCGCAAATAATTGCGATAATCTCTTGTTATTGGGTGATAGCCGAATTATAATAATTTCACTATGTTTGACCGGAGGTCGAATAATAATGGCTATTTCCTATAACAAGCTTTGGAAGCTGCTAATTGACCGAAAAATGAGCAAAGTTACTTTGCGGCAGAAAGCCAAAATCGCACCGAACACCATGACAAGACTGAACCGCGATGAGCAGGTCAGTCTCACGGTATTAAACAAGATTTGCTCTGCTTTGAGTGTGAATATCGGAGACATTATGGATTTCATACCCGAAGAACAGTCATCAGAAGATCAATAAGCTATTCAGCAATTGATTCTCTCCGGATGAGAGAGTAGTCGCTGGGAGAGAAAAGGGGTTTTCCTGTTGGGAAGACTATCACTTGACGAAAGGATTCTCTACAATGCCGTTAGGATGGATAGATTTTTCGAAAAACGAGCGCAACAAAGTGCTGAGTGTTCTGGATCTTTTATCTGAGTCCGGTACTCTTGATGAGCTTGGAATCTCGCCTGTTCGAGATGGTTTTGCAAATCTGTTTTTTCCGGGTACGTCAACCATCCAGACAAGAGCTAAATACTTTATGATTGTCCCCTATGCGCTGAAAGACCTGGAGTACAGTACGGAGACCAATCCAAACAGGCTTCTGCGCACATTTGACGAGATCGAGCGAAAATGCGCAGAGCAGCTTGTTCGGGCAAAAGATGATACGGATGGCATCATCGGCAAAGTGTCTTTAGCGCAAAACAAATGGGTAAAGCGTACTCCGGCAGATATCTATTGGGCCGGTCTGCGATACTACGGCATTTTTGTTGGCGGAAACTTGTCTTTGCCAGAATACATACGGGCTATGTGCGCTTTGAAGAATCAAAAAGCAACATTGATGAAGCTTGGAAGCCGGAATGATGCTGCGGAGACCGACGAGGGAGACGACAAAGACGCCGGCGAGCTGTTCAAAATGCAGTTTTGGAGAATTCCGACTTACTCAACCGACTGGAATCAGAACCTTTCTATTAAGCTCACCAGTGAGGAAGGCGCATTTCTGAAAGGCCGGATCCTGGCGTCCTACCCCGACTCCATGATGGCGCACATTCTTCGCAATAACTATACCGAAGTCCTGAAAAGCAAGTCTTTTCAGAAAATGAAGAGCCTAATCGGCTCCTTCCCGCAGCAGGTTCAAGATGACTATGCGCTGGCGTATGATTTCTCCGAATTTCTATTTGTGCTTAGGACGCTATATAACGTAATTGTCTCAGATGGGCGAAATGAAGATGCAAATTCAGAGTGGGCGATTCTGGAACCGCTTCTCTCGGCTCGTGCTGATGTAGATCTTGAATGCGTTTTTTCACGCTTGCAAATCTATGGCAATGCAGACCTCTGCAGTTTCCTCCGAAAATCTCAGAGCCTTATGAAAGATGGAAATATTGAAAGCCTAAAGGTAGAAATCAAGCGGAGAGAACGCTATCTAAAGGACTCAAGAGCTAAAACGATGCATCCGGGAGAGTTCGATCCCAAAGCATGGTTTGGCGGCGGCCAATTGGACTATCGGTTTAACAACGCAAAAGTTATCCTCTCAGATATATTTGAAAGCGAGGGACAACATGCTGAATCCAAATAACGACCGATTGGATTACGGGCAGATCCTTTCCCCTCCCGCTGGATTCTATCTTGACTTTGCCGTTGGGACGACATATTCGCTGAATCTCGATGCTCTTGTAGGCGCCAGTCTATCCTTAGGACTGTCTGAGGAAACTGACAGCGAGTTAATGAACAACCCGGTCTGCCTTCTGGAGGCCTTGCGCAGCGTAGGCGATAAGGTGGCTCTGTTCTGCGAGAGCGGGCAGATACAGATGCCCACAAAGGTTACCTCTTTGTATGTTCTGCTGGAAAAAATCGTCTTTACAGTCAGGACTGCAAAACGCAAAGGAATTGCGGCATATCCTTCTTTCCACCCAAAGTTTTGGCTGATCAGATATAAAAACAATGTGGGGGAATTCCGCTATAGAGTAATCGTCCTCAGCCGGAATCTGACTTTTGACCGGAGCTGGGACGTTACGTACTATATGGATGGGAAGGTGGTTGACACTCCTTCAATTAAAAATGAACCTGTCTGCGATTTTCTTCGATATCTTCTTGCCCGGATACCATCCGGTCAGAATGGCAGAGCAAAGGCTAAAGCTATCAAGAAGCTCATCAATGAACTGCCCTGTGTAGAGTTTGAACCTCCAGAGAAAGAGTTCTACGATTTTGAGTTCATTCCAAATGGTGTAAAGAAAGCAAACGGCGAGTTCTATCGATTTGAAAAGACAAAGCTGTTCACCGATACATTTCAAGAGATCCTGATAATATCGCCGTTCCTCTCCGGAGATATCATTCAAAGTTTTAACAACAGAAATGAGCGATCTTTAATTCGAGGCGCACGACATGTCCTTATTACTCGGGAGATGTCTCTTGGAAAACTGTCCGAAGAAATAGCAAAAAAGAAGATTGCACTCAAGGATATTTGTAATTTTAGGTTCTACACCATGCGAGACAAAGTAGTTGACGGCGAAACCGCAATTTCCGAAAATACCCTGGACGTTCAAAAACAGGATATTCACGCAAAGGTTTATATGATCAGAAAGTACTCCGATGCGGACTTGTATCTCGGCTCTCTGAACGCCTCGCATAACGCCCTGTACGGAAATGTCGAGTTCATGCTGCGCCTGCGTGCGAAGAATCGTTATTTGAATCTTGATAAACTTATGGCATCACTTTTCGGTAGCGAGAAGGACGGATCGGACAATCCTTTCCAGGAAGTAACGCTCGAAAATGCCATCGTCGATGAAGACGACAAGGAGAGGAAGGCACTCGACTCGATCATCAAGACTATCTCCCGAAGCAGACCGTTGGCCTCCGTTAGGCAGGAAGAAGACTTTTTTGCTGTTACTGTACATTTCGGGGATTGCGATATCAAGGACTATAAAGTTGACGTTCGTCCGCTTCTCTCAAAGAAAGAAGAACCATTTGAAAACGATATCCTATTCTCTAATTTGTCGGTTACTCAGCTTTCGGAGTTCTATGCCATTTCTGTTTCGGACGGTCAAAAGACTGTGGAGAGAGTGCTTGTCATTCCTACGGCCGGGCTGCCGGAAGACAGAGAAAAAGCCGTTGTCTCAAGCGTCGTGAGCAACAAGGATTGCTTTTACAGGTATATTGCTTTCCTTCTTGGCGATGATTCGATCCTCTCCATACTTGAATCCAAGACCGCGGAAGGAACCCACGTTGCAAGCGGCACCGGGCACGCCTATCAGGCTCCTGCGCTTTATGAAAAGATGCTTCAGACGGCAGCTTCAGCACCGGAAAAATTCAAAGGGATCGAATACCTGATGAAGACGCTCGCAGGCGACGAAGTTGTTCCTGACGATTTTAAGAAACTGTACCAGACCTTCAAAAAGGTGGTGAAGCTGGATGTCTAAAGTGGCAGGGCAACTCAACACAATAGAACAAAGAATCATGAGCGGTCTGAAGGATTTTCAGCAGGCGACCGTTAACCGGATTGACTATTTGTATCGCCACGGTCAGCGAAGAGTACTGGTATCTGATGAAGTCGGGCTCGGCAAAACACTGATTGCGCGGGGAACTGTCGCGAAGCTCGCCATTCTGCGCCAGGAGGAAGGAGACGATCTGGTGAAGGTCGTCTATATCTGCTCCAACGCGGCGATTGCAGATCAGAATCTCAGGAAGTTAAGAATCACACGCGAACTGAGAACAGAGAGCGCGTCCTCTTCACGCCTTTCCATGCAGCATTTGAATATCTTTAGGCAGGAGAATGATACCGATCTGCTGGACAGGTACATTCAGTTGATTCCTTTGACTCCAGACACGTCCTTTCGTATGACTGCCGGCGCAGGGACTGTTTCAGAACGTGCGCTGATGTTCGCTTTATTGCGGCGCTTGCCTGAGCTTGAACCGTTTCTATCTGAGTTGGAAGTGGCAATGACAGATTGGGCTTCAGCTGCATGGACGTCTTGGTGCAAAAGCTGGTATGAGAAAGAAGCAACCGAGTGTAATGAACGCTCGGGAGGTCGCTATTTCGAATATATGTTCCGTATGCTGCGTCGTGAACTCTCAGAAACCTGGCATGACGACGTGTCATACATGGATGGTATCAAGGAGCTCTGCCTGGCCATCCGTGCCAATGACGGGAAACGCGTCGGATCAAATGCTATCATAGGCCAACTAAGAGTTATTTTTGCCAAAATTAGCCTGGAAAAACTGGAGCCTGATCTTGTTATTATGGAT
>ONJN01000059.1 GCA_900318155.1 uncultured Eubacteriales bacterium | reverse complement strand
GCCTTTTCAGGACGTTCTTCACCAGGGAGACTGTCCCACTTCGGGCCGCCTACCGCGCCGAGCAGCACGGCATCACTGGCTTTGCACACGTCGATCGATTCCTGAGGAAGTGCTTTTCCACAGGCGTCGATGGCCGCGCCTCCGGCAAGGATTTCTGTGAGTTCAAAAGTATGTCCGAATTTATCTGCGGTTGCTTTCAGTGATTTGAGGGCCTGCTCAATGATTTCAGGTCCGATTCCGTCGCCGGGAATGACTGCGATCTTGTAATTCATATATTGTTCTCCTCGATAATACGATTACGTTATTCTTTTCTGGTTCATTTTATTAATTATTTTTAATGCTGTTCAGGAGGCCGCCTTGCGCGATGATTTTCTGGATGAATTCAGGGAAGGGGTTAGCCTGATATGTTTCATTTTTGGTGATGTTGGTAATAATGCCAGTGTTGAAGTCGACACTCACTTTATCACCGGGTTCTATTGCTTTGCTCGCTTCTTCGGATTCCATGATCGGCAGCCCGATGTTAATGGCGTTTCTGTAGAAGATGCGCGCAAAGGTCGACGCGATGACGACGCTGATGCCGGATTCTTTGATAACAGCAGGAGCGTGTTCCCTGGAAGAGCCGCAGCCGAAGTTTTCGCCGGCCACCATGATATCGCCTGCGTTAACGTTGCCGGCGAATTCCTGATCGATGTCTTCCATACAGTGCTCTGCAAGTTCCTTCATGTCATGGATATTCAGATAACGTGCGGGAATGATGACATCGGTGTCAACATTATCACCGTATTTAAATACTTTTCCTTCTGCTTTCTGCATTGTGTTCCTCGTGCTTTCCTGTATTGTACTGAAAAATAACTTGGTGGACCGTCCGTGCCCGCCGGTTTTCCGGAAGGCTGACAGTTGTATGGCTGTCAGGGAACTTCTGGTCATCAGGGCACAGGGTACCGGTTACAGATCCGCCGGATCCGCGATTTTTCCCGCAACAGCGGAAGCCGCGGCGACGGCCGGGCTTGCCAGATAGATTTCAGATGATTTGGCGCCCATTCTGCCGACAAAGTTTCGGTTTGTCGTTGCAACACAGCGTTCTTCATCTGCCAGGATACCCATGTAGCCGCCGAGACAAGGACCGCATGTCGGTGTGGATACGACACAGCCTGCGTCGATAAAGATATCAAGGTAGCCACGTTTAATACATTCTTTGTAAATTGCCTGCGTTGCCGGAATAATGATTACGCGGAGACCCTTTGCCGCATGTCTGCCGCGGAGAATTTCAGCCGCCGCTTCCATGTCGGAGATTCTGCCGTTGGTACAGGATCCGATCACAACCTGATCGATTTCCAGTCCTTTTGCTTCATCGATTGTCCTGGTGTTTTCCGGAAGGTGAGGGAAGGACACGGTTGGCCTGATCGCCGAGAGGTCAATTTCATATACTTCATCATAATCCGCGTCCGGGTCTGCTTCATAAACCTTGTAATCGCGGTCGATTCTGCCGTCCATATATTCCTTAGTCTTTTCGTCTACCGGGAAGATGCCGTTCTTTCCGCCGGCTTCGATTGCCATGTTGCAGATTGTGAAGCGGTCGTCCATGGAAAGAGATGCCACGCCTGGTCCGGTGAATTCCATTGATTTATAGAGTGCGCCATCGACACCGATCATACCGATGATGTGGAGGATGACGTCTTTGCCGCTGACGTGCTCGCTGAGCTCGCCGGTAAGGTTGAATTTTATTGCAGGCGGTACCTTGAACCAGGTTTCGCCGGTTGCCATGGCTGCCGCGAGATCTGTAGAGCCGACGCCGGTCGAGAAAGCGCCCAGCGCGCCGTATGTACATGTATGAGAGTCCGCGCCGATGATGGTTTCTCCGGCGCAAACCAGTCCTTTTTCCGGGAGAAGGGCGTGTTCGATACCCATTTCTCCAACGTCGTAATAGTTGTCGATGTCAAAACGCTTTGCGAACGTTCTGCATGTTTTACACTGCTCAGCACTTTTAATGTCTTTGTTTGGGACAAAGTGGTCCATGACCAGCGCGATCCTGTTTTTGTCAAAGACCTGATCGAATCCTGAATCTTCAAAGATGTTGCAGGATACTGAGCCGGTAATGTCATTAGCGAGAACGAGGTCGAGGTCGGCGCGTATGAGGTCGCCTGCCTTAACGCTGTCCATTCCGGCATGCGCTGCCAGGATCTTTTGTGTCATTGTCATTCCCATTGGGCAATTCCTCCTGTTTCTATTGTTCGATGCGCGGCAGGGCCGGTGCTTATTTACCGGAGGCGGCATCGACTTCTTCGATGAAATGATCTTTTTTATTCATTCTGTTCAGAGCGCTTACGAGCGCGTTGACGGACGCCAGGATAATGTCGGCATGTGTTCCGACGCCCCAGAATCGCTGGCCGTTCATGTCTTCGATGCATACGTACGCTGCGGCTTTGGAGTTGGAATCCGGGCTGATCGCATGCTCTGAATAAGTAATGAAATTGTAGTTAAAATCGTAACGTGTTTTCTTCAGGGCGTTGCTGACCGCGTCAAGACGGCCGTTTCCTTTAGCCTGAATATTGTAAACTTCGTCCTCACCGATGACGACGCGCATGTCAACGCCGACGTTTTCCTTTGTCTCTTCATCTTTCAGCGAGGTGTAATATTCGAATGTCGCATGGGTAATGTCGACCGGATCGAAGTAGTTGATATACTCTTTACTGAATATTTCAAAGATTTCATCTGCCGGAATCTCTTCATGTCGCTGGTCGGAGATTCTTTTCATCATATAGCCGACTTCCGCGCGCATAGCCTTTGGAATATCGAAGCCGTGGTCGCGTTCAATGAGATAAGCGATGCCGCCCTTGCCGGACTGGCTGTTGATGCGGATTACGTCACCGTCATATTCTCTTCCGACATCGTGCGGATCGATCGGCAGATACGGAACGGTCCATCTGGACGGATCATTATCTTCTCTGAACTTCATACCCTTGGCGATCGCATCCTGATGTGAACCGGAGAACGCGGCAAATACGAGCGTTCCGCTGTATGGATGGCGCGGTTCGACAACCATATCCGTGTATGTTTCATATGCCTCGACAACGCTCGGCATGTCCGTGAAATCCAGTCCCGGATCAACACCATGTGAGTACATGTTCATCGCGATGGTGATGATGTCAACGTTTCCTGTGCGTTCGCCGTTTCCGAAGAGCGTTCCTTCAATACGGTCCGCGCCGGCAAGAAGTCCGAGCTCCGCATCGGCCACACCTGTTCCGCGGTCGTTGTGCGGATGGAGCGAAATCAGAACGTTCTCTCTGGAGTGAAGATGTTTATCCATGTAGCAGATCTGGTTTGCGTAGACGTGCGGCATAGACATCTGTACAGTGGCCGGCAGGTTGATGATGACCTTGTTTTCCGGGGTCGGCTCCCAGATGTCGATGACAGCGTTGCAGATCTCCGCGGCAAATTCCATCTCGGTTCCGGTGAAGCTTTCCGGTGAATACTCAAAACGGAAGTTTGTATCCGGGTATTCTGCGGCGATTTTCTTCATCAGCGACGCGCCTTCAACTGCGATTTCAATGATTTCTTCCTTTGACGCCTTGAAAACCTGCTGGCGCTGGGCAAAGGATGTTGAGTTGTAAAGGTGAACGACCGCATTTTTTACTCCGATCAGTGAGTCAAAGGTCTTGCGGATGATGTGCTCTCTGGACTGCGTGAGTACCTGGATCGTGACGTCATCCGGAATCAGATCCTGCTCGATCAGCGCGCGCAGGAATTCATACTCTGTGTCGGAAGCAGCCGGGAATCCAACTTCGATCTCTTTGAAGCCTATTTTGCACAGGAAGCTGAAAAAGTCCAGTTTCTGCTCAAGGCTCATCGGAACGACGAGCGCCTGGTTTCCGTCGCGCAGGTCGACGCTGCACCAGTCCGGCGCTTTTTCTATGTGATCCTTCTTCACCCAGTCTGTGTATTCTTCCGAGACCGGGAAATATCCCGGCTTATACTTCGTGAAATTCTTCATTGATTCGTCAATCTCCTTTCCGCCGCATTTTGTTGTTCGTGACGGGGCGATGTTTCATGTGTTAATTCTGTTGCCCGCGTGTTTTTGATGAAACATGAAACAGGGGCTGCTGCCAAATAAAAAAGCCTCTTTAACGATTCAGTCAATCGTAAAGAGACGAAAACATGAAAAGTTCCCGCGGTACCACTCTTTTTGACTTCCCGACGTCACGGAATCCGTGATTATCAGGTCGCCCGCTCGTTTGGCATGCTCAGGGGTGAGACACCGGAGTGCTCATGCAGTCTCTCAGCTGACAACTGCTCTCTGTGGATTCACATCATCCGGTTTATTCCCGTCATCGCAAAACTAAATACTGTTCTATTCACAAAAAAGCCCCGAAATATCGAAGCTATGCGGTTAATATACCGCAGAAACGGCCGCCTGTCAACAAATGTTTATTAAAAAGAACACTGAACCCGCGGAATTTGATACGGACGTTTGTTTAAGTGATGTCCGGCACAGTGCAATGAGGGTGATATTTTGAATATTTACAAATGTATTGTGTAAAGGAATCGTGCGGCCTTATTGACGCCAAAAAAACAGTGGACAAAACGCTTTGTGTGTTGACATTTACATTCTATCGAATTATATTTTAATTATTGTAAGGTTTTGTTTGTATTAAGGAGAATAGACATGTCAAGAAGAAGTGATAATGTAACAAAAGGCGTAGAACGGGCTCCTATGAGAAGTCTTTTTTATGCGATGGGATATACACAGGAAGAGCTGGAGCGTCCGCTGATCGGAATCGTTTCAGCGCACAGCGAGATTGTTCCGGGTCATATGCATCTGGATAAGATCACGGAAGCGGTTAAGGCCGGCGTAAGAATGGCCGGCGGAACACCGATCATGGTGCCGGCGATCGGAGTATGCGACGGAATCGCAATGGGCCATATCGGAATGAAGTATTCGCTGCCAAGCCGCGAGCTGATCGCGGACAGCGTGGAGACGATGGCCAACGCGCACCAGTTTGACGGGCTGGTTCTGGTTCCGAACTGCGATAAGATTGTGCCGGGTATGATAATGGGCGCGTGCAGACTGAACATTCCGGCGCTTGTCTGTTCCGGCGGACCGATGATGAGCGGACTGGTCGGAGGCGAAGAAACGTCTTTGTCTAAAATGTTTGAAGCGGTCGGCGCGCGTAAAGCGGGGATTATTGATGACGAAGGGCTGCTGGAGTTTGAGCAGAATACCTGTCCGGGCTGCGGATCGTGCTCGGGAATGTATACGGCAAACAGTATGAACTGTCTGTGCGAGGCGATCGGTATCGCGCTGCCGGGCAACGGAACGATTCCGGCTGTTCACAGCAGAAGGATCATGCTGGCAAAGCATGCCGGCATGGCGATCATGAATCTTGTGGAAAAGGATATCAGGGCACGAGACATCATCAATGAAAAGTCGATCCGGAACGCGCTGGCCTGCGATATGGCGCTGGGCTGTTCTACCAACTCCGTTCTGCACCTGCTCGCGATCGCGCAGGAAGCCGGCATTGACCTGGATCTGAAGATGTTCAATGAAGTCAGCGGCACGACGCCGAACCTTTGTCATCTGGCGCCGGCCGGCCCGACACACATGCACGATCTTGACAACGCGGGCGGCGTACCGGCGGTATTCAATGAGCTGGACAAAAAAGGCCTGATTGATAAATCTCTGATGACTGTGACCGGGAAAACTGTTGGTGAAAACATTGAAGGTGTTGTCAGAAAGACTGATGCGATTCGTCCGCTGGAGGATCCGTTCAGTGAGAGCGGCGGGCTTGCGATTCTGTGGGGAAATATCGCGCCGGACGGATGCGTCGTTAAGAGGAGCGCGGTCGCGCCGGAAATGCTGCAGCATACGGGCCGCGCGCGCGTATTCAATTCCGAAGAGGAAGCGATTGCCGATATTTATGCCGGGAAGATCGAAGACGGCGACGTTGTGGTTATTTGTTATGAAGGGCCGAAGGGCGGACCAGGCATGCGAGAAATGCTGAATCCGACCAGTGCGCTCGCCGGCATGAAGCAGGACAAGACGGTTGCACTGATTACTGATGGAAGATTCAGCGGGGCGAGCCGCGGAGCTTCGATCGGTCATGTCTGCCCTGAAGCGGCTATGGGCGGCAACATCGGACTGATTGAAGAGGGTGACACGATCGAGATTAATATTCCGGCGGGAACGATCGATGTGAAGGTTTCGGATGAGGAACTGGTGGAACGCCGGTCCCGGTTTGTACCGCAGGAACCGAAGGTCAGGAGCGGCTGGCTGTATCGTTATTCCAAAATGGTCGCGCCGTCGTCAAAGGGTGCGGTCATGGACGAGGACGCGCTGTAGAAATCAGGAAACCTGTAGTGTACAGGTAAAGCTGAAAACAGAATAGATGTAGGAAAAAAGAGGAAGGGGCCTTCATTTTTGTACTAAAGTTCAAAAATGAAGGCCCCTTTTTAAAACTATATTTTTTAAGTTTATTCACAATATCTTTTTAATATAATATAGAAATCCAGTAACTAAGCCATTTTGTAATTTACATTTGAATATGTATGCAGTATCTTAGTATTTTTTATGTTGATAAACAGTTCAACATATGATATAGTAAATCACGAAATAGTCAATAATTTGTGCCGGGAAACAAATTATTTTATGTGAATTGATGTTTTTATTCAATTACATTATTTCGATTTCATTAAAGATTATTTATTATCCGTTATTTTTCTACCCAAGTTTATTTTAAGGTGGTGTCATTATGACTTTTTCAGGAATTATTGATGCAATTGATGGCTGGTTATGGGGTTTGCCTCTGATCATCATCTTACTTGCAACGCATATTTACTGCACAGTCCGTTCCGGATTTATCCAGAGGTATATCGGAAGAGGAATTAAGCTCTCCGTAACTCCGGATCCGGACGGTGAGGGTGAGGTTTCACAGTTTGGTGCGCTGACTACAGCACTGGCCGCTACAATCGGTACCGGTAATATCGTCGGCGTTGCGACTGCGATCGTATCCGGAGGTCCCGGTGCCGTATTCTGGATGTGGATCACAGGTGTACTGGGAATCGCGACCAAGTACTTTGAAACACACATGTCTGTAAAATACAGAGTACAGACAAAGGACGGCCGTATGATCGGCGGAGCGATGTTCGCGCTGCAGAGAGGCCTCAACATGAAATGGCTCGGCGTTATCTTTGCTGCGCTCGGCGCGATCGCCGCATTCGGTATCGGCTGCGCGACACAGGCGAATTCTATTTCGGCAGCAATGGCCCAGAACTTCGGTGTTAACCCGATTCTTACGGGTATTGTCGTTGCGGTTCTCACAGCAGTCGTTATCATCGGTGGTGTTAAGGCGATCACTAAGGTTACAGAAAAGCTGGTTCCGTTCATGGCTGCTTTCTATGTAATCGGATGCCTTATTGTAATAATTCTCAACAGACACTTCCTGGTCAGCGCGATTGCTCTGATCATTAAGTCAGCATTTTCAGTACAGGCCGGAGCAGGCGGACTCTTTGGTTTTGCAGTCGGTAAAGCACTCCGTTTCGGTTTCGCGAGAGGACTTTTCTCAAACGAATCCGGTATGGGTTCCGCGCCGCTGGTAGCTGCGTCCGCTAAGACAAGAAACCCGGTAAGACAGTCACTCGTATCTATGACAGGAACATTCTGGGATACTGTTATCATCTGCGCGCTGACCGGTATTACACTGGTAAGCTCCGCGCTTGCACATCCTGAGTTCATTACCGGCGGAGACGATGCGAAGTCAATTCTTACATTCAAGGCATTTGAGCTGATTCCGGGAATCGGAAAACCGGTTATCGCTATTGCGCTCGCGCTGTTCGCATTTTCCACAATTCTGGGCTGGTCCCATTACGGAGAGAGATGTGCGGAATATCTGTTTGGCGCAAAGATCATCCTGCCATACAAGGTTCTGTTTATCTTATTCTCGTTCATCGGAAGCGTTGCAGCACTTGATACAGTATGGGCTGTCGCAGACATTCTCAACGGTCTGATGGTCATTCCGAACGTTATCGGTATCTGGCTCCTGATGGGCTCTATGAACAAAGATGTCAAGAGGTATGTCGACAATATTGACGATGTCGATACCACGCCGATACCGGTCATTGATCAGGAATTTGCCGATCTGTAAAGAAACTGACAATTAAATAGTCAGATGCTTTTTCTGCAGTATCGGCAGACCGGCATGGTCAGAATTTACTAATTGAACAGGTAATCCAGTGTGCACCTGTATTCCCGGAATGCAGGTGCACACTTTCATTATTGACTAAAGAGCATTTAAATTCTATAATTAATTCAGAATAAAAACACATTATCCTGTGTGAGCCTATGCTTCATAGGCAGTCTTATTCAAGGCTGTTTTCGGTAACAGAAAACAGCAGGTAAATCAATTAAAGCACCTTATCAGGAGGGATAAACAAATGAAAACACGTAACAAAATTGTTATGATCGTCATGATCACAGCAGCATTCATGATGATTCTGGCAGGCTGCGGCAATGCGAACAAGACTTATAAGATCGGCGTCAGCCAGCTGGTAGAGCATGAAGCGCTGGACGCAGCGACAAAGGGATTCAAAGCAGCTGTAACGGACAAGCTGGGCGAAGACCATGTCAAGTTTGAAGTCAAGAATGCTCAGGGTGAGCAGAACAACTGTACAACAATCGCGACAGGCTTTGTAAATGAAAAGGTTGACCTGATCATGGCGAATGCGACACCTGCACTGCAGACAGCAGCAGCAGCAACCAAGGATATTCCGATTCTGGGAACATCTGTCACAGACTACGGCGCAGCGCTGAACATTAAGAACTTCTCAGGAAAAACAGGAAACAATGTTTCCGGTACATCCGATCTCGCTCCGCTCGACAAGCAGGCAGACATGATTAAGGAAATCTGTCCGAAAGCTAAGACTGTCGGCATTCTGTACTGTTCCGCAGAAGCGAACTCCGCTTACCAGGTTACTGAAATTTCAAAATGTCTGAAGAAGCTCGGAATGACTCCAAAGAAATACGCGGCGGCAGACTCCAATGAGGTTCAGTCTGTAACAACAAAGGCAGCAGGCGAATGCGACGCTCTTTATGTTCCGACAGACAATACGATGGCGAACTCCACTGAAACAATCAAGAACATTGTTCTTAACAAGAAAGTTCCTCTTATCGCCGGTGAAGAAGGCATCTGCAAGGGCTGTGGTGTTGCGACACTCTCCATCAGTTACTATGACCTGGGATACCAGACAGGTCTGATGGCTGTTGAGGTTCTGAAAGACGGCAAAAAACCGGGAGATATGGAAATCAAGACTGCCGATAAGGTTACAAAGGAATACAACCCGGTAATCGCCAAGAAGCTTGGTATCAAGATCCCTAAGGGATATAAGGCAATTAAATAGGATTCAGTGTATTACTGAGATTGTCTGAAAACCAATAAATAAGGAAAATCATACGTACCGGCATAATCAGATGTCGGTACGTATATTTATCAGATTCCCAATTCCGGGAAAATTGTACATAAAAGGACTTAATCTATATGGATATATTAGCATTAATTAACAGTTTGCCGCCTTCGCTGGCCCAGGGGCTGCTTTGGGGAATTATGGCGATTGGTGTGTATATGACATTTAAGATCCTTGACTTTGCCGATTTGTCGGTCGACGGATCGATGGCTCTTGGCGGGGCTATTGCGGTCATGGCTCTGGTAAAAGGTTATTCTCCTGAAGTGGCGCTGCTGCTGGCGACGTTTGCCGGTTTTGCCGCGGGGTTCGTTACAGGAATCCTTCATACATTGCTCGGTATACCGGACATTCTGGCCGGTATTCTGACACAGATTGCTTTGTATTCCATTAATCTAAACATTATGGGTAAAGCAAATATGGCCGTTAACGTTGAAACTCACAGACTGATCGTTTCGCTGAGGAATATACCGCACGCAATTCTGGTTTCCGCCTTGTTTGTAGCGGTCATTGTGGCGGTTCTTTATTGGTTTTTCGGCACGGAGTTCGGAATGACCATACGATCGACGGGATGTAATAAAAATATGTCCAGAGCGCAGGGTATCAATACGAACTTTGCGACGGTTACTGTGCTCGCGCTTTCCAACGCACTTGTCGGCCTGTCCGGCGGGTTAATCAGTCAGTATTCCGGGAATGCGGATGTCAATATGGGGCGCGGTGCGATCGTCATCGGACTGGCTGCTGTTATCATCGGCGAAGTACTGGGCGAAGCGATCCTCGGAAAATATTTGAACTTTGCGCTGAGACTCGTATTTGCGGCACTGGGCGCGGTGATTTACTACATCGTCATAACCTTCGTACTCTGGCTGGGTCTCCCGTCGGAGGATCTGAAGCTGTTCTCGGCGATCGTTGTAGCCATCTTCCTTGCGGTACCTTACCTTAAAGGAAAATACAACGCTTCGTTTGCCAAACTGGCAAGACAAGGCGAAAAACAGGCAAAGGAGGCGGACGAGTAATGCTGGAAATAAAAAACGTTTCAAAAACATTCAACCCGGGAACGATCAATGAAAAAGTTGCGCTGAACAACGTTTCATTAAAGCTGGAAGATCAGGATTTTGTTACTGTGATCGGCGGCAACGGATCGGGAAAATCGACGCTGATGAACGCGATCTGCGGCGTCTGGCCGGTGGACAAGGGCCGGATCTACATTGATGATATTGACGTAACCGGAATTCCGGAGCATAAACGTGCCAAATATCTGGGTCGTGTTTTTCAGGATCCGATGACCGGAACAGCGGCGACCATGGGCATTGACGAAAACCTTGCGCTTGCGATTCGCCGCGGGGAAAGACGTACGCTCCGATGGGGCGTGACAAAGGCGGAAAAGAAGAAGTATTATGAGCTTCTGAAGCCGCTGGATCTTAACCTCGAAGATCGTATGACCTCCAAGGTCGGACTTCTTTCCGGCGGACAGCGTCAGGCGCTTACTCTGCTGATGGCAACACTTCAGAAGCCGAGAATTCTGCTTCTGGACGAGCATACGGCCGCGCTTGACCCTAAGACGGCAAAGAAGGTGCTGGAGCTTTCCGACCGGATTATCTCGGAATACAAACTGACGGCGATGATGGTCACGCACAATATGCGCGACGCGATCGCGCACGGCAACCGTCTGATCATGATGAACGAAGGCCGGATCATTCTCGACATCAAAGGTGAAGAGAAAAAGAATCTGACTATTGAGTTTCTGATGCAGAAATTTGAAGAGGCATCCGGAGAGGAGTTCGCTAACGATTCGACGTTGCTGAACAAATAAATACTGGGTTTTTTATGATTCAGAGATGATTTTTGAAATTAAAACGCTGAAAACGTCCTGTCTTTGTCCGGCAGGACGCTTTTTTTATCAGATACGTTGATAATTTTGCCGCATACGTTTAAAATAATACCTGACTGGTAATAACGGTTATCAGGTGGCTTTTGTCTGCAGACGGCGAAGGACATCGTAAAAACCTGTTTTCAGAGATACCGGTGCGTGTCACGGGCAGAGAATTGTCAGTACCGGATTTGAGTAGGAGAGATCTATGGGTAAGTATTTTGGAACAGACGGATTCAGAGGTGAGGCAAACATCAGCCTGACTTCTGACCATGCATATAAAGTCGGGCGTTTCCTGGGCTGGTATTATGGTGAGATCAGAAAAAGAGACGGAAAGGCTCATAATGACAACGAACATTTTGAAGTCAACAAGCGGGGGGCGGATGAAAACAAACCGCGTATCGTAATCGGAAAAGATACGCGCCGTTCGAGTTATATGATCGAATACGCGCTGATCGCGGGAATGGTCGCCTCCGGCGCGGATGCTTATACGATGCACGTCACGACGACACCGTCTGTCGCGTTTATTACAAGGACTGATGAATTTGACTGCGGCGTCATGATTACGGCGAGTCATAATCCGTTTTATGACAATGGGATTAAGATCCTGGACGGTGAAGGCGGCAAGCTGGACGAGGAAGTCATCGGGCATATTGAAGAGTACCTGGACGGAAAGCTGGAAATTTTCGGAGAAAAAATCAAAGAGATTCCGTTCGCAGAGAAAGATGAGATCGGGCGCGCGGTGGATTACGTTTCCGGAAGGAATCGTTACATTGGTTATCTGATTTCACTCGGCGCGTACTCTTTTCGGGGCATGAAGGTCGGGCTCGACTGTGCGAACGGTGCTTCCTGGAGCATTGCGCCGACGGTATTCCAGGCATTCGGCGCAAAGACCTTTGTCATCAACAACGAACCGGATGGGATCAACATCAATGAAAACGCCGGCTCGACGCATATCGAACAGCTGCAGAAATACGTCGTTGAAAAGGAACTGGATGTCGGTTTTGCGTATGATGGCGACGCGGATCGCTGTCTGGCAGTCGATGAACAGGGCAATGTGATCGACGGCGATAAAATTTTGTATATTTACGGACGCTATATGAAGGAACGCGGCAAGCTTCTGACGAATACGATCGTGACGACAGTGATGTCCAATTTCGGACTGTATAAGGCATTAGACGAGCTCGGCATAGGGTATGCCAAGACGGATGTGGGTGACAAATACGTTCATGAATATATGGTTGAAAACGGCTGCCGGATCGGCGGGGAACAGTCAGGTCATATTATTTTCTCTAAATATGCCACGACCGGTGACGGAATCCTGACGAGTCTGAAGGTTATGCAGGTCATGATGGATCGCAAAAAGAAGCTGAGTGAGCTGGCGGCGCCTGTCAGGACATATCCTCAGACACTGATCAATGTCCGTGTAAAGGATAAAAAAGAAGCGCAGTCGGATCCGGATGTCGTCGCAAAGGTAGAAGAGATCGAAGCGAAACTGGAGAAATCGGATACGGGACGCGTGCTGGTGCGTGAATCCGGGACGGAGCCGGTGATCCGGGTCATGGTTGAGTCTTTGGACGCGGAAGAGGCACACAGGGACGCGGAAGAAATCGTAACGGTGATCAGGGAGAAAGGCCATGAAGAAAAATGATCAGGGGCAGAAGGCGGATCGGAATCGTCATATGAAAGACGACCCGGTGTTCCCGCTTCTTGTTTCAATGGGCGTGCCGATGGCCATCTCCATGCTGGCCAATTCGCTTTACAACATCGTGGATAGTTATTTTGTGGCGAATTTCAGTGGCAACGCGATGACGGCACTGTCGCTTGTCTTTCCGATTCAGAATGTCATCACGGCGATCGGCGTGGGTTTCGGCGTGGGGATTAATTCCGTGATCGCACAGGCGCTTGGGGCGCAGAAGCAGGAGCGGGCGGATGCTGCCGCTACACAGGGAGTACTGCTGAGCGCGATCCATGGTCTGATTATCAATGTTGTATGTATTCTGATCATGCCGGCGTTTCTCGGCCTGTACACGTCTGATCCGGTGATCCTGCGTTATGGGATGCAGTATTCGGTAGTCGTCTTCTGCTTTTCTGTCATAGTCAATCTGCAGATGGCCTACCAGAAGATTTTTCAGGCGGTCGGGCGGATGAAAATGTCGATGACAGCGATGTTGCTCGGGTGCGGGATCAATATTCTGATCGATCCGCTGCTGATTTTCGGTCCGGGTCCGCTCCCGCGGCTCGGCGTGATCGGCGCCGCGCTCGGCACAGGAATCAGTCAGAGCATTTCTCTCGCCTATTATCTGATCAATTACCATCGGCTCGATTTTGAACTGACAATCACAAAAAAACACATTAAACCGGACAAAGAGATCTGCGGCCGGCTGTATTCGATCGGAACAGCGGCGGCGCTGAACACGTTTCTGCCATCTGTTCTGACGGGCGCTCTGAACGCGATTCTGGTATCGTTTTCCGCATCGTATGTTTTTGTCCTGGGTGTTTACTACAGACTGCAGAATTTCCTGTATATGACCGCAAGCGGTTTTGTACAGGGAATGCGTCCGCTGGCAGCTTATAATTACGGGGCAAAAGAAAAATCGCGTGTCTGGAAGATATTTGTCTGTACGATTTTTGTGATCGGTGGCATCATGGCTTTTGGCGTGCTGATGTGCCTGTTCGCGGCGGGACCACTGATGCGGCTGTTTTCTGAGGATCAGGAAATTATAGAAACCGGAATAACAGCCTTCCGTATCATGTGCATCGGGTTTATACCGTCAGCCGTATCGGTAGCGGCCACAGGCGCGCTTGAAGCACTTGGCAAAGGGATACCTTCGCTGATTATTTCAATCCTGAGATATGCGGCGGTCATCATTCCGGCTGCGTATCTGATGAGCCGTCTGTGCGGCGCGGTGGGCGTCTGGCATGCGTTCTGGATCGCTGAAATTATTACCGCAGCCTGTGCATTCGTTATTTTTAAAAGAGTATTCAACAAAAGTATGATATAATTCTGCAGGGTTAACGGATAATATTAAAATAATGAAACAAAAGAAGAAAGCGGGGACAACGAACCCGAAAAGGTAGATTAAATATGGACATTCAAAAAATCATCTCGGAGGAATTGCGTATCAAACCGGCACAGTCTGAAGCAGTGATCGGGCTGATCGATGAGGGGAATACGATTCCGTTCATAGCCAGATACAGAAAAGAGGCGACCGGAGGGCTTGATGATGAGCAGCTGAGAATTTTCGACGAGAGATTAAAATATCTGAGAAATCTGGAAGAAAGAAAGACGACCGTCATCACTTCGATCGAAGAGCAGGGGAAAATGACGGGAGCGCTGATGGACAGAATCAATAAGGCGATGACTTCGGTGGCGCTGGAAGACCTGTACCGCCCGTACAAACCGAAACGCCGCACGAGGGCAATGATTGCCAGAGAAAAAGGTCTGAAAGGACTGGCTGAATACCTTTTGTCGGATGAAACGCCCGTTTCTCCGGAAGAAGAAGCTCTGAAATATGTAGATGAAGAGAAGGATGTAAAAACAGCCGCGAAGGCGCTTTCCATGGCGAAGGACATCATTGCGGGCGATATTTCGGACAACGCGGATTACAGAACGTGGATCCGCGAACGGACTTTTCAGGAGGGACGTCTTATTTCCACGGCAAAGGATCCTGCGGAAAAATCGGTCTATGAGAATTACTACGATTACGATGAACCGGTGAAAAGTGTGCCGGGTCATCGTGTACTCGCGCTGAACCGAGGAGAAAAAGAAAAATTCCTGTCAGTCAGGATCGAGGCGCCGGTCGAAAGTATCCTTGGTTATCTCGGAAAACAGACCGGATGCGGCAACAATCCGGTAACGGAAGTTTGTCTGACCGAGGCAGTGGCGGACGCCTACAAACGCCTGATCGCGCCGTCTATCGAGACAGAGATCCGCAATTTGCTGACGGAACGGGCCGAAGAAGGCGCTATGAAGGTTTTTCGGAACAATCTGGAGCAGCTGCTGCTTCAGCCGCCGATCAGGGGGAATGTTGTACTCGGCTGGGATCCGGCTTTCAGAACCGGCTGCAAGCTGGCTGTCGTCGATGAAATCGGCAAAGTGCTTGATACAGAAGTGATCTTTCCGACCGAACCGCAGAAAAAGATTGAGGAATCCAAACAGACGCTGCAGAAACTCATCGATAAATATGATGTAGATATTATTTCCGTTGGAAACGGAACGGCATGCAGGGAATCCGAGCAGGTAATTGCGGAATTCATCCGTGAAAAACAATTGCCGGTCAAATATGTGATCGTCAGTGAAGCGGGTGCGAGCGTCTACTCCGCGAGCAGGCTGGCGACGGAAGAGTATCCGGAACTTGATGTCGGCCAGAGAAGCGCGGCGTCCATCGCCAAGCGGCTTCAGGATCCGCTGGCGGAGCTGGTTAAAATCGATCCGAAGTCGATCGGCGTCGGTCAGTATCAGCACGATATGAATCAGAAAAAGCTCGGGGAGACGTTGTCCGCAGTCGTTGAGGATTGCGTTAATAAAGTCGGCGTCGATGTTAATACTGCGTCCCCTTCACTGTTGGAGTATGTATCCGGAATCAGCGCGGCAGTCGCAAAGAATATCGTGAAATACAGAGAAGAAAACGGTCCGTTCAGAAATCGCAGAGAGCTTCTGAATGTTAATAAACTCGGGCCGAAGGCCTTTCAGCAGAGCGCGGGATTCCTGCGTATTCCGGGCGGAGAAGAGGTTCTCGACATGACGGCGGTCCATCCGGAAAGTTATGATGCGGCGAGGGACCTTCTCGGAGAGCTTGGCTACAGCGAAGAAGACGTTCGGAACGGGTCGACAAAGGACATTGTTCTGAAAGTGAAGCCGGAACTGGGCAGAAAGCAATCTGAAGCCGGTAATAAAAAGAAAGACACCATCCGGGAAATCCCGAATGTGCCGGCCGGAAAGAGGGAACTGCATTCGCTGAAAGATCTGGCGGATCTGAACCGTGCAATGGAGCGGAATGCCCGCCGAACGGCTCAGAAAAGCAGCACCAGTAAGAAGAAAAAGAAAACTGTGCCTGCTCCGACAGCGGAGATGCTTGCGGCAGATGATCCTGCAATCAGAAAGCTTGCCGGAAGCATCGGCCTCGGTGAATACACACTGAAAGACATTATTGCCGAACTGGAAAAACCGGGCAGAGACCCGCGGGACACCGTACAGGGCCCGGTTCTTCGAAGTGATGTTATTGACATGAAAGACCTGAAACCGGGCATGGTTCTGAAGGGCACGGTCAGAAATATCGTCGATTTCGGCGCCTTTGTCGACATCGGCGTTCATCAGGACGGACTCGTACATATCTCTGAGCTCACAGAACGTTTTATCAGTCACCCGCTGGACGTAGTCAGCGTGGGCGATGTGGTGGACGTCCGCGTGATGTCTGTCGACGAAAAACGGAAAAAGATTTCATTGAGTATGAGAAAGGAAACAAAGCAATCTTAAATAAATCTGTTCATAAAAGGGGGATTTGAATGGACTTTAAAGATGTTGCCAATCTGGGGGGCGATATCATGGATATCGTGACAAGATCGATCGAAACCGGTGATTTCAGCGGACTCAGCAGCGATCTTAAGAATCGGATTGAGGATTATAAAAAGCAGACGGGTTTTAAGGAAAAAAACAGATGGGCGGAGCCTGTGTACTGGCGCGTCCGGGAGGACGGAGAACCTGTCGGTGATAATCAGCAAAAAACGGGACCGGCCACGCGGAATAAGCAGGGTAATCCTGTGAACCGGCAGAATATGCAGCGTCCGAAGAGCGGATACGCGCGTCAGCAGCCCGGATACAGCCGGGAGCGGTATGAGCGGCAGGAAGCCCGGCGCGCCCGCCAGTTCAGCAGACTGCGGACCAGGACGCCTTTTTTCCGGAAACTGCCCGGGTATGCCGGCCCGGTTCTGAAACTGATTTTCGGGATCGGAGGGCTTGTGATCATGGGCGGTTCAACGATTTCACTGGTTGCCCGCATGATCGGTTCTCTGACCGGGAGCGCGATTTCGGCTGTTGTGGTCAGCGGCGCGATAACAGCGGGATTTCTGGCTCTTACAATCAGCGGGGCACGAGATAAAAGACTGACGGACAGCTTTTATAATTACGGACGGATCGTGGGACCGGCGGAATATGTTTCTGTCAATGAATTATCGGCAATGTCTGACGAAAAGCCGGAAAAAACTGTGGGTATGCTGAAAAAAATGATTCAGAAGAGGATGCTGCCGTACGCGCGGATGGACGTGAATAAATCGGTTCTGCTTTTGACACAGCGCTCCTTTGACCAGTACCGGGAGGCGCTGGCTTCTTATCAGCAGCGCAGGGATCAGGAAGCAGTGGACAACCGGGTGCGTGAGGCGCAGAACGAAGGTCTTTCCGAAGAAACGAAGGCGATCCTTGAAGAAGGTGAAGCTTATCTCAGAATGGTACATCAAAGCAATGATTTGATTCAGGGCGAGGCGATGTCTGCCAAGCTGAGCCGCCTGGAAAGCATCATCAGCAGAATTTTTGAGAGAGTAAGAAAGCATCAGGAAAATGCGCGCGACCTTCGGAAATTCCTGAGTTTCTATCTGCCGACAACGGAGAAACTGCTGAAAGCGTACATTGATCTTGACCGGCAGCCGCATCAGGCAGGGGAAAATATCGACGGGACAAAGCGTGAAATCGAGGACGCGATGGACACGATCAATAACGCTTTTGAGAATCTGCTGGACAGTCTCTTTGAGGATGTAGCGTGGGATATTTCATCGGATATATCGGTTATGAAGATGATGATGGAGCAGGACGGACTCACGGAAAATAGTATTAACGCTGACGGAGAACAGCAATAAGAATATTAACGGAGGAAACAGAAATGGATAATCAGTTTGATGATCTGGAAGTGAAAGCACCGGAGCTTTCGTTTGATATACCGGTAAGCACGGATCTGCCGGCTGCGGCACCTGTGCAGACACCGGAGGTTAAGGTGCCGCAGGAGGATCTGAATCTGACAGAGGAAGAGATGCGGCAGGTGGAAGCCTTTGTCGATCAGATTGATCTCGCGAATTCACAGGCAGTTATGAGTTATGGTGTCGGCGCGCAGAAAAAAATCGCCGATTTCTCGGAGAAAGCGCTTGACAATGTGCGGACAAAGGACATGGGTGAAGTCGGGGAAATGATCACCGGACTGATCACTGAACTGAAGAGTATTGAGATTGACGAAAACGAAAAAGGTCTGAAAGCTTTTTTCAAGAAGAAATCCGGTCGTATGGAGGCGATGAAGGCAAAATACAGCAAGGTGGAGACGAACGTCACGACTATCAGCAACGAACTGGAAAAACGTCAGATTCAGCTGATGAAGGACGCTGCTCTGATGGATCGCATGTATGAAATGAACCTGAGTTATTTTAAGGAACTCACGATGTACATTATCGCCGGAAAAAAGAAACTGAAGCTGGTTCGGGAAAACGATCTGGTGGAGCTGCAAAACAAGGCGGCAGTCAGCGGGCTGCCGGAGGATGTGCAGGCGGCGAACGATCTGGCGGCGCAGTGCGACCGATTTGAGAAAAAGCTGTATGACCTTGAGCTTACGAGAACGATCGCGATTCAGACGGCGCCACAGATCCGGATGGTTCAGTCTTCTGATACCCTGATGGCTGAGAAGATCCAGTCGACGATCGTCAATACGATCCCGCTCTGGAAGAACCAGATGGTCATTTCCATGGGCGTTGAGCATTCTCTGCAGGCGGCAAAGGCGCAGCGTGAAGTCACGGATATGACGAACGCGCTCCTGAAGAAAAACGCAGATAAACTGAAGCAGACCACGATTGAAACCGCGAAGGCATCAGAGCGCGGCATCGTAGACATCGAGACGCTGCGCCATACCAATGAAGCGCTTATTTCAACGCTGGACGAAATCGCTGTGATTCAGAAAGAAGGCAGGGAGAAGCGTGCCGCGGCGGAAGCTGAGCTTGCGGACATCGAGATGCAGCTGAAGGCGAAGCTGCTGGAGATGTCGAGATAAGCTGGATGCAGAAACAGGCAGGGTGCGGCAGATTTGGCAAAAGGAAAAAGAAGTGGGTCGCCGTTTCATTCTGAACGGTGAAGAACAGATCCAAAAACGATCCCCCGGATTATTACTTCCGGGGGATCGGTCTGTTTATTTTGCTTTTACTTTATTTTACTTTTACCTTGAACGTTACGGTCTTCCAGGCGGATGTTTTGTAATTGGTATTTCCAGCCGCCCTGACTTTGACTTTCACCTTATAGGTGCCTTTCTTTAGTCCT
>ONJN01000122.1 GCA_900318155.1 uncultured Eubacteriales bacterium | reverse complement strand
CCAGCAATGCATTTCGCAGTCCCAGATCAGTATAATAATACTTTGATGGGGTGCTGATATACTTTCTCCCTTTCACATTATAGCGCTCAGCTTTTTGAATCAAATGCGCATCACAGAGATAACCAATATAGTCTTTGATAGTTGGTGCTGATACACCTTTCATTCCGTTGCTTTTGAAAGTATCAGATATTTTTTGTGCATTCGTTAATGAACTTATTGCTGATGCAAGCACTTTTTGCAGTTCTTCCATTCCCGAACTGTTTGATATACCATACCGCTCACTGATATCCTTCAGATATATTTCATTGTGAAGAGCAGACAGATACTTTGCTTTTTCTCCTTCATCAGACAGACTCAGTATGTATGGCATTCCACCATAAAGCAAATAGTCGTTCCATGCCTCTTCCTTCGTCCCGCCATGTGCAGGATAGTATTCAGAGAAAGCAAGCGGTGCAATATGAATTCTGTCCCCTCTGCCTCTGAATTCTGTCATTACATCGGTAGACAAGAGTTTGGAATTGCTTCCGGTAACGTAAACATCAACGTTTCTTTTTCGAAGAAGACCGTTGAGAACACCATACAGCCTTACATATCAGCCTTTCTTATTTTAGATTTTTGCGTATATCCGTACTTTTCTAAAACTCCTGAATCTGGACCCTGCATCAGAAGACAGGAATTTCATCCTCATGTTTCATCGATTCTTCCAACAACCGGCCATACGCCCCCATTGTAAAAGCGATGTTGCTGCTGCGAATGCAAAGCAGTTTCATTCCAGGTTTGATTTTCAGAAATGCCATCATTTTGTCTGTCAGAGCAATTTGCCCATCATCCGAAATATTCACCCACGCATAGGAACGGCCCTTGTATTTTATAAAATCACCTTGTTCTGCAGTATATTCTTTTAATTCCGGTGTATCGGTCAGTATGTGGCTGAGTTTTGACGGTTCAAGCAGTCCTTTCCGCGTAACACAAAAACCACCTGTGCTTTTGCTTCCCGTAAACAAATACACCTTGCCATCTGCCGTCATATCGTACTCTTCAACAGCTTGTTTCGGAAATTGGAGAATCCCGTTTTCCCGTATCAGAGATTTACCGAAAATAAACTTACCGCCTTTATTCATCTGTGGCATGATCGCACACTCCTGATATTCCGCACACCATATTATACTTCTCTCAATTTATTATAGCAGATTACCCGTCAGGTTCAAACGTTTGCAGCCTGTCTGATGTCCGGCTCCCCGGATAAATCTGGCAAAAGCATGATTCCTCTGGTCAGTTTTACTATAAATCAACAGGAAGCGGTGTCATCGGCGGCGGTATCATCGGAGGTGTTTTTACCAGTTTTTTTATATCAGATCGTCCCCGAATCGCGGTTAGATATAAAAATTTCCGCCGAACTGATAATTATCAATGCAGATGTATAAAAAAAGAAGAAATCAGCCATTTTTTGGACTGTAGTCAAGAGAAAAGGCTGATTCCATCGCATAAAAATTCATCCGAGCGGAAGGTTATAGATTGTTTTTAATTGTTTTATATTTTTTAGATGATTTCCATCCATTCGATATAAAAAAAGTGGTAAAAAGGCGGGGGCATCGATCCGCTGTCCGGAAGCCGACTTCAGGTGCCGCGTGACCCGCCGTTTCTCTATTTCAACTTGCGCACTACGTTCCAGCAACGCATGATCAGGCTGTCCGGCAGCATTTTTCCGAGCACGCGCTGGGCCGGGGAAATCAGGCCCGGTGTTGAAACCGCTTTGCGGCTGGTCGTGTCGCGGTACGCTGTGCAGGCGACGTAGCGCTGCTGTTCCGCGAGCGGAAAGCTGCGGATATACTCTTTGTTGCCGGTTATACGCGCGAGATCGATGAACTCGGTGTCTTTAATCCAGTAAGGGCAGACGACCGTAACGGAAATTCCTTTCCGGCGCAGCTCATAACGGAGCGCGCGGCTATATCGATAGACAAAGGATTTGCTGGCCGCGTAAATATTAAGGTACGGGATCGGCTGAAACGCTGCGATCGAGCTGATGTTCATGATGCGGGCTTCTCTGCTCATGTGCGAGAGGCAGACCTGCGTCAGTGTGACCAGCGCGCGGCAGTTGAGGTCGATCGTGGCCTCTGCGTCGTCCAGCGGAATATCGTCAAAACGGCCGATTCTTCCCATGCCGGCACAATTGATTAAAAGACGAACCGATACATCGTTTTCTTCCAGCTCTTTCTGAATCTCACGGATTGATTTTTTCTCTGTCAGGTCGCAGCAAAGGATCTTTACCGGTGCAATAACCTTTGTCTTCACTTCTTCCAAACGATGTCTGCGGCGCGCCGCGATCCATATTTCATCAAAAGAATTACTGTTTCCCGCGATATAAGCCAGTTCTCTGCCGAGGCCGCTGGACGCGCCGGTGATCAGAGCGATCTGTTTTTTCGGCACACTTTCCTCCTGTTTTTTCGGCGGCTTTTTTTCTTTTCTTTGTTTCATATCGGTCACGTCAGATACACCAGATCTTTTCTCGCCTTTTTTCATTATCTGACACTCCTCTCTTTTGCTTCCAGCCGTTCCCTCTTCAGCGACAGAAACGCCGCCGCGCCGTAAAGCACAAGCGTCACGACAGCAGCCACCCGAATCACAGTAAGCAAACTATCGCCGACCGCCCTGATATCGTATAAATAAATAACGCGATTTGAAAATACGATCGACAGAATGATCATACACAACGCCCGCCCGACCGAATAGCTGGTATTCAGTATGGAATTAGCAATCCCGTCCTCTGTCTGTTTAACTCTGGAAAACACAACACGTGAAACAACCGGAGCAAAAACTCCACTGCCCGCGCCCGCGAGCAGAAGCAGAACAGACACAAAGCAAACGGATGGCGTCTTTGTCAGGAAAAAACACATAACACAGCTGACCATACTGATCACCATCGCTGACGAACTCATATGATTCAGCGGACGCCGGTCAGACCATATCCCCGCGATCGGCGCGGCCACTGCCGCCGCCAGACAAAACCATATCAGCAAAGTGATCAGGCTGCCTGAATTCGCGCTGTTCATATTGTAAAAATGCGCCTTGTAAAGATACGCCCCGATCAGGCAGATCAGCGTTAAAGACGCCGCGTAACACAGCATCACGCTGCCATTCGTCAGAATGAAAATGCGATCCGCGATAATCCCCGGCTTTATCAAAGGATTGTCAGAATGCTTTTCATAACGCAGAAAAAGGATTAAAAGCGATATGCCGACCGTCAGAAAAACCAACGTCGCGATGATGCTCGGCAGCATCGACAGGCTCAGCAGGATCAAAGCAATCCCCACTACAAGCAGAATAACTCCTCTTGAATCTATATTATTCTCGCCTCGCCGGATTTCATCCGGCTCCAGACCGGCAATACAAAGGACGATCGCAGCGGCAGCCAGAATCGCCGCCACCAGAAAGGCCGACTGCCATCTGAAATAATTATTCAAATAATTACCGACGGTCTGTCCGATGATCGTTCCGAGAAAAGAAAAGCAGGCTGAAATCCCCAGCACACTCCCCCGCCTGTGAGCGGGATACGCTTCAATCAGGATGGCATTCGCCGCAGACATGATCATCGCGGCGGCAACCCCCTGTACAGTCCTTAAAATAATTAAAAGTTGTATCGTATACGCATACATACACATAAACGATATTACGCCGAAAAAGACCAGGCCGAGCAGCAGTATTTTTCTGCGGCCTACAAGATCCGAAATCCTGCCGAACGGAATGCTGAACGCCGAAAGTGTAAGCAAATAGCCGATCTCGATCCAACACACCTGATCAGCCTGCACATTAAAGGTCTGTTCGACAACCGGCACCAATACAAACAATGCGGTCACCATGAATATGATTATAAACTGGGCGAGCAGCACAAGCGGCAGCACGGCTTTATTTCGTTTTTCATCCATTTTTATATATCTCCCTGCAGTCCTGTCTGCACCACCGATTCACAAACATAAAACCACCTGTTCATGCGAATCTGAAGATACGGCTCCTCAAACAGTCTTCAGCTGATGCTCATTACGGAAAATTCACGGTAAATCGCTATAACTGCAAATTCAAAATCATGCTCATCGACACCGACCGTCATCCCCGGACTTCCCGCGGCATGATCGACAAAGACGACATTGATTTTTTCCTTTGTCAGCGCATCAAACACCTTCATGCCGATCTCCGGCGAACTGGACATGTTGCGCCCCACGACTGAAATGACCGCGAGTTCGTTATTGACGCTCACTCCAGAGGCGCTGGTTTCATCCATAATTTCTTTCTTGAGCATATCGTACCTCGTCTGAAGGTATTTGTCATCTACGATGATATTGAGCATATCGACACTCGACTGCTGATTATAGACCTTAATCTTATGCCGGTCGAAGATTTCAATGATCTTTGTCCGGAATCCAGGATTTTCATTTTGTTTTTCTTTTACAATCGTAATGCAGGCGTATCCGGTCTGCCCGGTGATGCCGGAAATGTCCAGCATTGACTGATAGCTGTCCGCGCTGCTGACGATCAGTGTGCCCGGCGCGTCCGGTTCATTGGTGCTTCTGATATTGATTGGAATCCGCGTTCTTCTTGCCGGGGCTACCGCATCCTCATGAAGAACACTGGCGCCTCTGAGCGACAGCTCCCTGAGCTCCTTATAGGTGATGACCGGAACCGGCAGCGCATTCTCGACCAGCTTCGGATCTGTGAGAAGCATGCCCGGAACATCGGTCCAGTTTTCATAGAGATCGGCGCCGATCGCGTCGGCGATCAGCGAACCTGTGATGTCCGAACCGCCCCGCGTAAATGTATGGATCACGCCGTTCGCGTACGCACCGTAAAAGCCTGGAATAACTGCTCTTTCATGGTTCTTCAGAATCCCGGCAATCCGTTCGCGCGTCGTTTCTTTGTCAAGTTTTCCTTCATAATCAAATATGATCATATCGGCGGCATCAATAAAATCATACCCAAGATACTCAGCGATCACTTTGGCGCAGAGATATTCTCCGCGGCTGGAAAGATAGACACCGCTGGTCATGCCGCTGCGGTACCGGCTTCGGATCTCGTTCATTGGTTCGCTGATATCGAAATCGATCCCAAGTTCGTCAATGATATCCTGAAAGCGCTGCTCGATCATGTCCATATTCTCCGTGAATTTTCTCGGAGAACCGGTGCTGCCGATCAGAAGATCGGTCATTTTGACCGGGTACTCAGCGCTTTTGCCCGGCGCTGATACGACAACATAGCGTCTCGCGTCGTCCGCCTCAATGATGGCTTTCACTTTACGGAACTGTCCGGCGTCGGCCAGCGACGAACCGCCGAATTTGGCGACCGTCAGTTCGGCCTGTTTCCGCGGAACAAGCGCGAGATCGATCTGACTGATCTCTTTAATATCGTATGGAGTGGACTGATAGACAAAGTAATTCAACCAGTTTGAATAAAGCAGGTTCGCGCATGAGCGCCAGCGCACCAGCGGTTCCTTTGTATCGTCGTCATCCGGGAAATAATTGACCGGGATCTCCGGATTGATTCCTGCTTTGACATCTCTCACATATTCTTTCAGAAGCGTATCTGCGTCATATTCGGAATGTCCCATAACAAAAATCTTCCGGTCGTCTTCCGATTTCACACAATAAACACCTGCTTCTTCAGAGCTTGAAATGATTTTCAGTTCCGGAACGGCTTCAATATCCGCACGGTCCACCGTCGTATTTCTGGAATGCGGAACGTAAAATTCATCGTCAAAGCCCCTGAACAGCATGCCATTTTTGTAATCAAGATGGTGTTTATAAACACCGGATAGTTTCTTCGGCAAAAGCTTTTTCTGGATACCGTAGTGATAATACAGTCCGGCCTGCGCGCCCCAGCAGATGAAAAAAGTGCTGTGCACATGCTTTTCAGCCCATCCCATGATCTCACAAAGCTCCTCCCAGTAGTCGACTTCTTCAAATTCCATCATTTCAACCGGCGCGCCGGTGATGATCATGCCGTCGTAATTGTTGTCTTTTACAGCGTCAAAGGTTTTATAGAAAGCGATCATGTGGTCTTCGGAAATGTTGTGTGAATCATGCGAAGACATCTGAAGAAGCTCCAGTTCGATTTGAAGCGGCGTATTTCCCAAAAGCCTGGTCAGTTGTGTTTCCGTATCAATTTTAGTCGGCATCAGGTTGAGCAGAAGAATGTGAAGCGGACGGATATCCTGCGTCATAGCCCGCGAGTCAGTCATAACAAAGACGTTTTCCTTTGTCAGCGCGTCAACTGCCGGTAGATTGTTCGGAACTTTGATTGGCATTTTATACCTCCTGATAATTATGTGAAGCTCACAAATTTGGTTTTATTATACACTTTACGCGCCCTTATCACAACACTATAATAAAGACAAATAAAGACACAGTCTATTTCAAAAAGCTGAAGGCGTCTTCCAGACAGAAAACCCGGAGATTGGCTTTAACAGCCATTCTCCGGAATCTGAACTGTATAATAATGACAGAACTGAAGCCGGGCGCCGCGCCGGCGCTTCGGATGCGGGCGGCTTATGTGTAGGTAATCCATGCGCCGCCGATCCATTCGTGGGCGGCCTGACACGGGCCGCTCAGAGCCGTATCTCCACACGGCTTCCCCCGCTTTTTTCCTTGCGGACAACCATCTGTCGGTCGATTTTGTCTTTCAGCTCGGAAACGTGTGAAATGATCCCGATCAGCCGGTCGCTCCGCGCCAGCCCGGACAAAGCCCGCAGCGCCTGGTGCAGCGCTTCGTCGCTCAGCGATCCGAATCCTTCATCAACAAACATGGAATCCAGCCGGATCCCGCCGGCCGCCGCCTGGATCTCATCAGAAAGCCCCAGTGCCAGCGAAAGCGCCGCCATAAAGGATTCCCCGCCGGAAAGCGATTTCACACTGCGCTCGGAGCCATTGTAATAATCTATGACGTTCAGTTCCAGCCCGCTCTGGCTTTTCAGAGAATCCGCGCTCTGCCGGCGGCGCAGCTCGTACTGCCCCTCCGACATAATCCGAAAACGCCGGTTGGCACGCGCGAGCACCCGGTCAAAGTACCGCATCTGCACATACGCTTCCAGCTGAACCCGCTCCTTGCCGCTTAGCTGCCCGTTGGCGGTATCCGACAAAGTCCGGATCTCCTGCAGCGCTTCCTCCTTTGTCTTCATTTCTTCTTTCACGCCGGCGAGCTTCTCCGAGGCCGCCTGGTTTACACGGATGCGCGTACCCAGCGCCTCTGACTTTTTCCTCAGTTCCCCGTCCCGGGATTTCAGACCCGCGCGCCGGGCTTTCAGCGCGGCGAGATCATATTCCGGCTGATCCTTCAGCTGCTTTTCCTGATCCTCAATTTTCCCCTTCAGTCCGGCATTGGCCGACTTTTTCTCCGACAAAGCCTTCTGCGCTTTTTTATAAGCGTTTTTCATTTCTTCCACACGGCGCTGCATCCTGCGGACCGCATCTTCCGCGTCCTGCAGGCTCTTATACTCCAGTCCTTCGGAAATCTTCCGCAGATTCTCTTCCGCTGCTGTCCTGAGAGCTGTCAGTCCTGACAAATCTTTCCCGAGGCTGCTGATCTGGTCATTCAGGGCACTGACGGCCTCGCGGTCTTTCGGCAATGATTCCTCCAGCTGCCTGCGAACTTCCAGTTCCTCTTTCAATCGCTCGATCACATCACGCTCCGAACAGCCTTGCTTCTTCGTTTCCGCCTGCAGTCCGGAAACTTCCGCCCGCGCCGCCTCCAGATCCAGCCCCACCGACAGATCCTGCGCCGTGCCGTCCGGGAAAATCTCCCGGTACAGCGACTTCAACGCATCACGCTCCGATTTCACTGCCTGATTCAGGCTGACGAATTTTTCGCGTTTTTGTTCGGCCTCCTTACGCTTATCCTCCGAATCCTCAAAGGCCTCATTCACCTGCGCCTCGCTCGGTGCCTCCAATGATTTCACCGCCGGCGCCGGATGCTCGGCCGATCCGCATACCGGGCAGGGTTCGCCGTCTTTGAGTTTTTCCGCCAGGATTCCGGCCTGCTCCGACAAAAAAGCCCCGTTCAGCGCCGCATACCGGTCGGAGGCTTTCTTTGACGCATCGTTCGCCTTTTCCGCTTCCACAAACGCGTTCCGGCTCGCCTGCTCCGATTTCCGAAAAACCTGTTCTTCCTTCAAAAACCGGCTGCAGCGCTTATATACCGCTTCCAGCTCACTGCGCCGCTGCTCCGCCTTCACTTTCTCCGCTTCCAGCCCTTCCGACCGCTTATAACGCGCTTCCGCTTCCTCCAGCTTTTTTTCACGATCCTTCAGATTCTCCTTCGCCTCATCCAGGCTTTTCTGCTTCCCGTCGATCTCATTTTTAAGATCCGCCGCGCGCTTCCGATACTGATCCAGTTCCGAATACTGCGGCATCCGGTCCTTCAGCACCGCGATTTCCGATTCCGTCTTCCCGCATTCGTCAGTCCGGGCTTCCTCCGCATCCAATGCACGCTCAAGCTCCTCTTCATCTTTTAATCCCTTTGTCAGATCTTCTCTGTTAATTCGCAGATTCTCTTTGAGATTCTCAATGATTTCCGCCCGGCCGATCTGCCCTTCAAGATCACCGGCCTGTTTTTCAATTGTATCCAGTTCCCTCCAGATTTCGTCCCTGCTCCCGTTGTCACGCGCGATGATTTCATCCGCCAGATCCAGTACTTCATCCGTCGTCATCCGCCCGGCGTGCGCTTTTTCTGTCAGCGCGGACAAATTCTCATCTCCTCCTTCTTCCGCGTGAATTTCCTGAATATAAAGATCGCGCCGACGCGCCAGATCATCGTATTCCGCCTGGCGGGCCGACTTCATGTTCTTCAGTTCCTGCTGCAGCGTGCCGTACAGTCCGGTCCGGAAAATCTTTCGGAAAATCTCGAGCCGCTCCGTGGTCTGCGCGAACAGAAGATCCAGAAAATCTCCCTGCGCCAGCATCGCGATCTGTGAAAACTGGTTTCGGTCAACGCCCATGATCTCCGCGATTTTTTTATCAGCATCCGCGATTTTAGACAAAACGCTTCCGTCCGGCATCTGAAGCGAAACCGCCTTTTTTTCCGTCGTCAGCTCGCCGCCGGATCCCTTCTTACGCGGTCTTTTGTATTCCGGATTTCGCCGGATCGTGTACACTTTGCCGTGGCATTCAAACGTCAGCCGCACAAATGTCGGTGTCTCTTTTTCCGCGTAGGCTGAACGCAGCATGGAATCTTCCCTGTGGCTGCCGCTCGGCTGTCCGTACAGGGCGTAGCTGATCGCGTCAAAGACCGTCGTTTTGCCGGCCCCGGTATCCCCGGTGATCAGAAACAGACCGCCTTTGCCGAACTTCTGAAAATCGATTTCGGTCTGCCCGGCATAGGGCCCGAAAGCGGATATCGTCAATGTCAAAGGTCTCATGATTCATCACCGTCCCATATTTTTTCAATGAGAGAATCCAGAATCTTCTTCTGATTCTGACTCATCTCCCGGTTATTCTGTTTAGTAAAAAGCTCTTCAAAAAGCTCTCCCGGCGACTGGTCTTCTGTACGTTCATCCACATCGATGACCGCGCTCCGCCGCGTCCGCGCATTGTCGTAATCCAGCTTCATCAGAAGCGGGTAAATGATCCGGAGCCGTCCGACCGCGTCCGGGATCTCGTCTTCATCAGTCAGCGTGAT
>ONJN01000008.1 GCA_900318155.1 uncultured Eubacteriales bacterium | reverse complement strand
GGCAGGTATTTCTTTTTGCTTTCAGAGCCATTTTTCTCAACCACCGGAAATAAGACTTGTAAATTCATCAAACAGATGATTAGCCTGTGCTATAAGGATGTTTCTTGTATCGGGTAAGATTATTGAAATTAGCCCTACGAACGCAAGCGATAATAATACAGTATAAACTATTATCTTGATAATTACAACCCCGATTTTCAAGGCGGTTGAGTCCTTTTCTACAATAACAACATTTTTATCCTCAACATTGTATTTTTCTTTAACTGCCAGTGAATGAAAAGGCATCATCTCTTTTTTTATTTTCATAGAAATTCCTCCAAATCTTCACCGCAGTATTCATCGTCATCGGGATCTTCGTCAATAAAGTAGTGCGTTACACTCCCGGACGAAAGCAGATTTCCGAGCATATCAAAGATCTTAAGTATACACAAATTTCTTTGCGGTTCTTCCATCGAGTTAAGTATTTTCCTTATAGCGTATACATTCATCGAGAGGAGTTGCTCGTTAGAGCCGTATCCTGTCACCTTAATATGTTCTGTTTCGTTAGATTGAACTGCGAGGAATCCGCTGTATTTTCCTTCGTTTGGCTTTTGTTGTCCTTTTTGGAAAGCAGCAAAGGTTCTAAGCGCCTCTTTTTCAAATGAGTTATTATCCATTTTCGGCTCCTTTCTTGTTCCTCTTTTTGAAAAATCCTTTTTTCTTCTTTTTTCCTTCTTCTGCCTGTTCTTTCGGAACAACCGGTAACTCGCTCAGGAAGATTTCATTGAACAGCGGCACACTCTCCTTTACAAGAGAGAAAACTTCGTCCATGTAGGGAAGAAAATAACATTTCCCCTCAGTCGCTTCTACATCTTCAAGTATGCTCTCACGGTCTGCGACCGGTATGAAATTGTAAATGTAACTGATTTTTGTTTTATAAATGCTGTTTTTCATTGAAATCAGCGCTTCGTTCTCGTTTGGTTTGTTTCCCGTTACAATTATTCTGTACTTTTTCTGGAGAAACTCAGTTTGCTTTTGAGGGTTATCGGATATGTTTCCCATATCGTAAATCAGAAAGTCATAGTTTTGCAAGTCAATAAAACTCATTATCTCAGCGGAAATATCATAGTACATATCAATTCCGTCAAGAGTGATTCTGTGATGTTCGTAATCTTCACTGTCGGTGTTGTAATACTGCGCACATTTTTCAGTGTATCCTGTTCCGGAGAAATCAAGAAAACACGCTGTCTTTTCTCTGTAGAACAGATACTTAATTAATTGAATCGCTGTAGATGTACAACCGATTCGCGGCATACAACTCGCAACCGCAACAGAGATACTGTTATAGTTTGCTCTGGCGTTTCTCGCAGCCTGCTGTTTATTCTCGTATTCTTCAGCGTGCTCACTTTTGGTACGGTCAAGTACATCATATACGTTCTTCACGCCCGCAAGAGCGTCAACAAAGATTCTGTTTCTTTCAGCTCCTACATCTGTCAGCATGAAGTATGATACGCCGTTCTGCGCCGCTTCAACGATAATGCTCGATTTAGGCGAATACCCTTCAGCCATTATCAGAAAACACGTTTTAACCGAGGACTGTATGGTTTTAATTATGTATGATAATTCTTCGGTAGCGCTCAGAATTTCGGCTACGTTCAAAATTACCATTGCATAAACATCTTCAAGCGCTGAGTTTATTATTTCCTGTGCCGGTTTTGTTACGGCATAGAACGGTACGATCTCAGACTCAGTTCGACGGGCTACATCATCAAAAAGATGATAAGTATCTTCGTCTCCTATATATAATACTTTCTTTGACAAGAGAATACCTCCTTTTTTCTGTCAGCGCAGCAAGTGCTCTAATGCTGCGCTGACGTTTTTGTTAGCTTAGTTGTGCAATTACGCGCTCATAATCGCTGATTTCGTCCTTGAGATTAACTATGTCTGTTTGCAGGTTCTTGATCTGTGTTTCAATAGTCTTTATTTCTTTATTGAGCGTGGAAATCTTATAGTCGGATTCTATTCTTTCTTTCTCAATCTGGAAGGACTTGTCACGGTTAAGAGCGGTTATTTCGTCGTTTTTAGATTGAATATCTGCTTTGAATGCGGCAATTGTGTTTTCATTTTTCGCAATCTTATTCTCATTGTATTCAATGCGTTTGGTGTTTCTTTCGATGATGTATCCCGATTTCGTCTTTTCGTTATTGATATAGTCAACGTTTTCTACATCATCAACACATGTGTAGATGATTCCGTAATTTATGTCAGATGAACCGCTCTTGGTTGTTTCGGCTACACCTGCCGTGCTTGATTCAACAGTAGGCTTTTCAGCTAAATCTATTGAACCCCTAACCGAAACGCAATACCAATCATCAGGTACGTCATATACATATATTACGATATAGTCTGAGAGAACAAAGCCTACTTCTGAGGACAGTCCGACCGTGCCTTTTGTTTTGTAGGTATAGTTGCATGAAGCGTCTACCGCTAAATTGCTCAGTGTTATACTGTCACCGGTACAGCAGATTTCCATCATGTTTTGGTCGGGACTGTATAACCATTGATTAATTACGATGCGCCCGGTAGCAAAAGGTATTTCGGAATCCAGTGCGCTGAGAGTTTTGTCCGGCTTTTCGTGAAACAACAGCGGCGATAAAAAGAAAAAGAGATAACCGAGCAAAACAACGATAATAGTCACCATAGTTCCTCTGTTATGATTCTTATGCATAAGCTTTTCGTAATCTATTCGCTCGTGCTTTACTTCTTCCATTCTAAGCGCCTCCTCCGTAATACTTGAGCCTGGATTCGCTTAACTGTTTACATGTCATTTGTATCGTATTCAAACCGATATTAAGCAAACATTCTCTTTTTGCAAAACGCGGAACAGCGGCTAACTGATAGGGCGTTATGCGTGAACCTAAAACTTTGGAAATCAAATCAACTGCGGAATCATCTTGCTTGAATATCATCTTGTACTGGCACAGAGAAAACAGTGTTTTTAGTTCGTCGGATATGTCGTTGGAATTCGGAAACATATCGGCTATGTTCTGCGTTGCAAACCAAACGCCGATGAAATACTTTCTGTCTTGTCTTAAAATATCCAACATGCGGCGAACCGCAAAGATTTTTGTACTGTTGATGGTCTTGTGGCATTCGTCAATGTAAATCGTGTGATGTACTACGTCAATCAGGTTGATCTGACGGTTATCATACTTTTTCTTCATGTCGATACCGATTGTCATACAGCTGTCATACGCCATAGTCAACACATTAAACAGCTGCATATCGAATATTGAAGGTTCCATGTCCGAAACAGCCTTGATATCAAAACAAATTAAATCAGCGTCCATGAGGTTGCCTATGCTTGTGTGCCCGTCAAAAATATAACCGTAGTTATCTACGATATCATCAATCGTTGATTTGATTTCCAGGTACTTGCCGATTTGAATTTTTGACGCCTCTTTTGTCTGCGCTTCAATCTCCAAACGTGAAATAGTCTTGGTTAATACTCTTTTTACGTCTGTAAATGTCGGAAACGCTTTGGGGCTTAGTTTTGTAATACCTTCGTAAATCGTTTCACCGTCGAAGTTCTCACACAGCACACCTTTTTCAAAGTAGACCGTTTTCAGAAGTGATTTGTAAAGGTCTACAACGTCCTGTGTTGCGGACGGATTCTTTAACTGATACATGACGCCCATTTTTGAAATGTGCATCATGTAATTTTTGGCGTCATCTTCGTCCATTCTGAGAATTTGCAACGGATTGAGTTTACCTCCGGTACCGTCCATTTTTAGTACAATACCGCCGTATTTCTCGGTAATATCGTTAAATTCAGATGTAACGTCAATGATTCTCACTTTGTTTCCGGTGCCTATCTGATACTCAATCAGCATTTTTAAAGTAGTGGATTTACCCGAGCCTTTATCACCTACGATAACTCCGTCATATGAATTTCTGTGTCGGTTGAGTCTATACGGGTCAAATACCACTGCTCCGTGTCCGGCCGAATACGGAGTGTCGCCTATACGGAATCCCGACGGGTCTTTCCAACCTACAAAATGGTGAGGAAGTCCGAACGCGGCTATATTTGAGGGACAGGGGATTCCCTTTCTGGCAGTCAGAGATTTATCCTGTTCGGTTTTAGATATCAAAAACGACCTGAACTCAGGAAACATTCCGTTAATATCAATACCCCAAGTAGAATAACCGTCTTCGTCAATCTGTGACGTGACAGCCACTATTCTGTTCTGTAATTCCTCATATGTTCTGGCAAAGAGAAAAATTCTGATTTCAAGTTCCTTGAGCGTATTTCCGAGCACGCTCAATTCATCCAAAAGCGCGTCAAGACGCGCGTATGTATTCAGCGTTTCTTTTTCAACACTTCTCTTGTTGGAACGGTTTTTGTCCGTCAAGCGCGAATCATACTCATTTATGGCTTTGTTAAGGCTTTCTTTTGCTTCGTTGCTGTCAACTGTCTTTATATCAATAGTGGTAATTGCCTGATTCATATTGCAAACCTGAAACATCCAGTTCCTCACAAGAGCGTTCGGAACAGTAAAAACATGTATGCAGGTTGCGTATGCGTCTCCGTATCTTACATAATCATCATAGAATTTAACGCCGCAGGTGGGTTGTATCCTATACAGCAGGTCAAGGTCACGTCCTTCCTCAGACTGACGTTTACCCTTCATAAACCCCATATTATCAATAAAGTAACGAAATTGCGTTACCCCTCGCTTTATGCTCGATTCAATGCTCAATTATAATCACTCCAATCCGTATCACGCGTCGATTACTTTGAAATCAGTAATAATGAAGCTGCCGTCTTTTTCTTCAACTGTCATTTCCTGATATTCCCACGCGCCTCTTGTCTTATTCTTAACCGTAAGGAATATTCCGGTTTTATTATCGTCACGGTTTGTATAATATCTGCGGAATACTTCTCTCGGATATATGTCAATATCTATTTTATCTGACTCCGAAAACTGAGTTATTTGGTATTCGTCGGTATTCTTGAAAGCGGATTCCGTAAAGAAAACAGACATGGTTCTGTATATCTGTTCCTGTTTGCTCTTGTAATTTTCGATATCTTCGACATCAAAGTTCATTGCTTCTTCATAACTGTCAATGAAGGAATCAAGTCTTTCCGTTTTCTTCTCCGATGTGTTCTGAGTAATTTTCTCTTTCAGTTCGTAGTATTCCTTATCTTCATCTGTATGAGAAACCTTCCATCTGTCAGAATCCTCCACCAAAGCAACTGTTTGGTTCAGTTCTTTTTCAGTGTCTTTGTTGTTGCTTGAAACTATAAAGGCTGAGATAATGAAATATATACATGTTGCTGTGAGCATTATTGCTATCAGCATAGGGTAGCTGATTTTTGACATTATTGATTTCACTTTTCCTAACCTCCTAATACCATTTGCGGGAGCCTGTTTATCAGAACGTCATCATCGGTAATTACTACGTTATCCCCGATATTGGCCGCTGACAAAAGGCGTGTTTCCGTAAATCCATCATAATGAAGTCTGCAAACGGCCGTGTATAGTAAGCTTCCGTCCTCTGCCTGCGTTTTATTGATGTATATGTCATTGAGATTACAGAAGTTCGATATTTTTTTCTTTTCGGTTTTAGTGCCGTTGCCGCTTCCTATGGAAAACATCGGCTCGATTTTATTTTCCATCATCGCCGGTGAAACTATATTTTTGAGCGATTCAATAATCTTACTTTTATTTGATTGAAAATTGCCCTCTGTATTGTAAAGCGTATCTATGTAGTTAAAGAACATCTGTTTGAAACTTTCAACACCGCCGTCTTTCTCTTTTGACAGGTCGTTAAGCTCACGCTTCATTATGGCGATTTCATCAGGTGTGCTTATTTCATTGGGAGCTGTTTTCAGCTGATATTCCGATTCCTTCGCTTTGTATGCGCTTTCCGCTGTCGTCAGTTTTTTATCAAGTTCGGATTGCTCTTTCTTTGTGTTTGTAAAAAAGACAATACAAACTATTAAAGCTATACCGAGCAGTATATCAATAGCTATGAATATTTTGTT
>ONJN01000115.1 GCA_900318155.1 uncultured Eubacteriales bacterium | reverse complement strand
TGATCTGCTGATATACATTTACGGATAGACATTACGTAAATAAATTCATTGTGAATTTTTATTTCCCCTCTTGAAATCCGGAAGTTTTGGAATATAATATCAATAGCAAGAATTAGTTACGACTAACCACGTAAGAGAAGTGGCATTCCTGTGAAGGACAAAGATCTGTCGCGTTAGGACCGGAAGAGGGAGTGTGGCGCCGGGTTTTAACGTTTTTTTGCGAGTAGAGGTTAGATAAAACTAACAAAGTTGAGGCGTTTCAATTTGCGGGTGCAGGTTTTTGACGGCGGTCGCATTTCACGGGTCGGTGATCGCGTTCCCCGGGCTGTACCAGAAACGAAGAAGGTGCTTTAATGACAATTCATGAGTTTGGAAAAGAAAATGAAAAGATTGTCGTGCTGATTCATCCGGCGCTTGTCATGTGGGACTATTTTGAATATGTGATTCCGCTGATGCAGGATCGGTATCACCTGATCATACCTGCTCTTCCTGGGTACGATGAAGATATGCCGGGAGATTTCACAAGTGTAGAAAAGATTGCTGCCGCTTTGGCAGACTGGCTGACAGGAAAGGGAATTACGGAAATATCCTGTATCTACGGCTGCTCTATGGGCGGGGCTGTCGCAGCCAGATTTCTGGCTGACAACCGGATTGTCGTTCAAAACGCTGTGATGGACGGAGGTATTACACCTTATCAGTTTCCATGGATTGTAACACGGTTCATTGCGATTCGGGATTTTGTTTTAATTTACATAGGAAAACTTGGTGGCATCAGGCTTTTGGAAAAGGCGTTTACTTCCGATGAATACTCGGAGGATGATCTGAAATATATTGAAAAGATGTTGAAATTTATCAGTGCAGGAACCATCTGGCGGACGTTTGACTCATGCAACAATTATGATATGCCGGAGGAAATACTGACGGACTGTCCGCACATCGAGTACTGGTACGCAAAGACAGAAGCAAAAGCCAGAAAGCGGGATATTGAATATATAAAAAAGCAGTTCCCTAAAACAGTGTTACGTGTCTTTGATGACATAGGCCATGGCGGTCTTGCGGCGTTAAAGCCGGAATTACTGGCTTCAGAACTTGAAAGAGCGATTTTTAGTAATTTATAGTTAGTTAGATCTAATACAATAAAAGGATTATAGGAGGGGGATAATACGATGCTTTATAATCAAATCAACTACAAGGAGGTGTTCCGATGAAAGAGAAGAAACAAAACAATCTGGCTGTTTTGCTGGGCTACGCGGGCAATTATAAAGGGTTGACCTTTCTCGGCCTTGGTTTGTCGGCAATTGCGATGGTTCTCGGGATGGCTCCCTATATTTGTGTCTGGCTGGTGGCCCAGGATCTGATCGCTGTCGCTCCGAACTGGACACAGGCGGCAGGTGTTGCGAGATATGGCTGGATGGCTTTTGGATTTGCCGTGGCCGGCATTGTGGTCTATTTCGCGGCGCTGATGTGCACCCATCTGGCCGCGTTTCGAACGGCTTCCAATATCCGGAAGAAGGGTATGGCACATCTGATGAAGACACCGCTGGGTTTTTTCGATTCCAATGCCTCGGGTCTTCTTCGCAACCGGCTGGATGGCGCTGCCGCAGAAACGGAGACACTTTTGGCTCATAACCTGGCGGACATTGTGGGCAGCATAACTATGCTGATTTCTATGATCGTGCTGATGTTTGTGTTTGACTGGCGGATGGGCGGAGCCTGCCTAATGGCGGCAGTTATTTCGATCCTTGCCATGTTCACTATGATGGGCGGAAAGAATGCCAGAATCATGCAGGAATATCAGGCAGCGCAGGATGTGATGAGTAAAGCCGGGACGGAATACGTGCGGGGGATTCCTGTGGTCAAAATATTTCAGCAGACGGTTTACTCATTCAGAGCCTTCAAGGCAGCTATAGAAGATTATAGTTCCAAAGCAGAATTGTATACAGGTAAAATCTGTCGTCTGCCGCAGTCCGTCAATCTGACCTTTACGGAAGGCGCGTTTATCTTCCTTGTGACTGTTGCGTTGCTTCTGGCTCCGGCTGCGCTGAAATCCGGGGATTTTGCAGGCTTTGTGACGAACTTCGCCTTTTACGCGGTGTTCTCTGCCATCATATCCACAGCACTGGCGAGGATCATGTTTGCGACAAGCGGGATGATGCTGGCCGACACGGCGCTGGGGCGTATCGCGCAGGTAATGAATGCGCCGGTACTTGAGATTACAGAAGACCCTCAGACTCCAAAGGACAATCGTGTGGAATTCAGGGACGTGAGCTTTACCTATGACGGCGCGGAGGTTCCGGCGCTGGAACACGTTTCCTTCTGTGCGGAGCCCGGACAGACTGTTGCATTGGTCGGGCCATCCGGAGGCGGTAAGACCACGGCGGCCAGCCTGATTCCGAGATTCTGGGATGTCAGCTCCGGCACAGTGGAGGTCGGCGGTGTTGATGTCCGACAGGCTGATCCTCGTGTGCTGATGGATCAGGTGGCGTTTGTTTTTCAGAATAATCGTCTTTTTAAAGCGAGTATCCTGGAAAATGTAAGAGCCGCAAGGCCGGATGCTTCCAGAGAGGAAGTCAGCGCTGCGCTTTCTGCCGCACAATGCGGAGATATCCTTGAAAAACTCCCCGATGGAATGGATACCATCATCGGAACAGATGGCACTTATCTTTCCGGCGGTGAGCAGCAGCGTGTGGCGCTGGCACGAGCTATTTTGAAGGATGCGCCGATCGTGGTGCTGGACGAAGCGACAGCCTTTGCCGATCCGGAGAACGAAGCCCTGATCCAGAAAGCTTTTTCGGTATTGACAAAAGGCCGCACGGTCATCATGATCGCGCATCGTCTGTCTACCGTAACAGGCGCGGATAAGATCATCGTACTGGATTCCGGTCATGTCGAGGAAGAAGGAAGCCATGCAGAACTGGTACAGGCAGGCGGTCTGTATTCCCGGATGTGGGCGGATTATAACCAGGCTGTGAAATGGCGTATTTCTGTGGCTGAGGAGGTGGAGTAAATGTTCGGAAAAGATTTTCAGCGTAAATATGCCCTTACCGATCAGGGAGTTAAAAACACAAAAAAGGGCACCTTCTGGACCGTCATAGTGAATCTTCTGGTAATGGGCGGGATGGGCATTCTTTACCTTCTGATGGCAAAATATATGGATACGCTCACTAATGGGGCGCCTCTCCCGCGCGCAGCAACTTTTATCCTTCTGGTACTTGCGTTTGTCGTGTTGTCTCTGATCACGCATCTTCAGCAGTATCGGGCCACGTATGGACTTGTCTATAGAGAAGTAAAAACTGTGCGAATCAGTCTTTCAGAGCGGCTCAGAAAACTTCCGCTGGGCTACTTCAGTAAACGAGATCTGGCAGATCTTACCGAGACGATCATGGGTGACGTGAATCGTCTGGAGCACGTCTGGTCTCACTGCCTGGGATATCTCTATGGCTCTTATATTTCCACGGCGATCATAGCAGTCTTCGTTTTTATTTATGACTGGCGAATGGCGCTGGCATCGCTGTGGGGTGTTCCGGTGGCATTCGGACTTTTGTTCGGCAGCCGCAGAATTGCAAAGCGCAGTTCTGAGATTACAAAAGCAGCGGCTATTCAGGTGTCAGACGGTATCCAGGAGACCCTGGAGAATATCAGGGAGATCCGGGCAACTAATCAGGAAGAGCGTTTCCTGAAAAACATAAATGATAAAATTGATTATCATGAGAATAAGATGATCCGGGGAGAACTCTCTACTGGTATCTTTGTCAACGCGGCAAGTGTTATCATGCGCCTGGGCGTGGCGACTACGATCCTTGTCGGCACAAGTCTGGTTTTGTCCGGGAAGATCGAGTTTATGCCGCTGTTTGCGTTTCTGATGGTGATTACCCGCGTCTATGCGCCGTTTGATCAGGCGCTGGCATTGATTGCGGAAATGTTCATGTCTCAGGTCTCCGCTAACCGCCTGATGGAGATTTATGATGCAGAGACGGCTGACGGGAAAGAGACATTTGTTCCTGACGGGCATGATATTGTATTTGAGAACGTCAGTTTTGCCTACGACGATGAACAGGTGCTGCATGGAGTGAGCTTTACTGCGAAAGAGGGCGAAGTGACGGCACTGGTCGGACCATCCGGATCCGGTAAGAGTACCTGCGCCAGACTCGCTGCACGGCTCTGGGACATTTCGGAGGGCGTTATCAGAGTCGGCGGTGTAGATATAGGAACAATCGATCCGGAGGTGCTGCTCAGTGATTATTCTATGGTCTTTCAGGATGTAGTGCTTTTTGACGATACGGTCATGGAAAACATTCGTCTTGGCAGACATGGCGCTTCGGATGAAGAAGTACGGGCTGCGGCGGCTGCCGCTAACTGCAATGAATTTGTGGAGAAACTGCCGCAAGGGTACGACACGCCTGTTGGTGAGAACGGCGCAAAGCTTTCCGGAGGGGAGCGCCAGCGGATTTCTATTGCCCGTGCGCTTCTGAAAAATGCTCCCATCCTTCTTTTGGATGAAGCCACGGCTTCTCTTGATGTAGAGAATGAAACAAAGGTACAAGGCGCTTTGTCGCGGCTGCTTGCCGGAAAGACTGTATTGGTTATCGCTCATCGGATGCGGACCGTGGAGGCGGCGGATAAAATCGTTGTTCTCGCGGATGGCAGAGTTGCCGAGGAAGGAAGCCCCGCTGAACTTCTCTCTCAGGAAAACAGTATTTTCCGGCGGATGACAAAGCTCCAGAATGCCAGCGCAGGCTGGAGCATCTGATAAAGAAAGAAGAGCAGATGTACTGACTGTTTTTCGAAAACGGTTAATACTTTGCAGGATTGTGTTTTTGCCAAAAAATAATTTGTGAAACTTTGTAATCCATACAATTGCACTATTGTATGGATTTTTTTTGATGTTATAATGGATAACGTAAATAAAAAAACAGACCGGATATCGGAGCAATGTCATGGTTGCTTCAGGAGGGAATTGAATGAAAGTTGTTAATCCTAAACATCTCGACGCGGTCGCCAGGATGATCAACGCGTCACCATATTTTGATCTTGTTGGCGTCAAAGTAACAGAAATGAAAAACGGCGAAGCAACAGTGTATCTTGACATGGAGCACAAGCACCTGAATCCGTTCGGCGGACCGCACGGCGGGGTATACGCGTCGATGATCGACACGGTCTGCTACTGGGCCGCTTACTGCGAGATGCCTGAAGAAGCAGGCTTTACTTCTTTGGATCTGACAGTGAATAATATTAAAATGGCGAAAATGGGGACGCTGCGCGCGGACGGAAGAGTAGTTCACGCGGGTTCCAGTGTCTGCGTCTGTGAAGCAACCGTTTATGATGAAGATGAGAATGTAATGGCGTACGGCACGTCCAAGCTGCTGGTGCTGAGAGGGAAACAGACGATCCCTCAGGCACTCAGTGTGATGAACGAGGATCCGCTGCCGCCGAAGTATATTGAGAAGTAAAAGGCGACCGGGTGGCCGGGAAAGGCTGAAAGCCGCGCCGGCACGCATATCGCTTTTTTCGGACATTTCTGATGCGGCCTGAAAACGACCGGCAGAAATAGTCCGGCAGAAAGGAGACCGGCTATGAATAATTCGACAGAGAATAAAAAAGAATTGATTTGTCGCCCGATCGGTTACATCAGCTCACCTTATGAAGATGTGAAATCTGCACCGAGGTGCGGGGCAGAAGCACCGCCGGAGCAGGAAGCTTTTATGGAAATTGACAGTCAATTCTCGGAGGCGATGAACGGGATGACGGCCGGGAAACAGTACATGATTCTGTTCTGGTTCGACCGATGCGGGCCTGTTAAGCAGACTGTTCCTTACCATCGTACCGGACCGATGACCGGCCTGTTTTCAACGCACGCGCCGGCGCGTCCGAATCCGATCGGCGTTTCTGTTGTTACCGTGACGCGGATCGAGGGACAAAAAGTCTTCTTTACAGGGGTCGATATGCTGAACGGTACGCCGGTACTGGATATAAAAAATGCCTGAATCTTCGGCTGCGTTTCGCAGCCATTTTTTTTGTTTTCAGACTCGATATTTATGTTAAAATAAGAAAATACGTGTTCATCAATTGCATATTTTGATGAGATTTTTTTGAGAAAGAATCTGCTCAGGAGGAGGTTTCATTATTAAGATACTCATTACAACAGACTGGTATAAACCAGCAGTTAACGGAGTCGTGACATCTGTACTCAGTCTGATCGCCGGGCTGACTGAGATGGGGCATGAGGTCCGGATCCTGACTTTATCAAGAAACCTGCATACTTTCAGCAGTGATAATGTAACTTATGTCGGTTCGATCGGGGCCGGAAAGATTTATCCAAATGCTCGTTTTAAAGTCAAACGCGCCAGAGCGGCGGTTCGCGAACTGGTTGAATGGCATCCGGATGTTGTTCACAGTCAGTGCGAATTCTGTACTTTCAGGATGGCCCGGCGCATTGCGGAAAAGTCCGGCGCGCCGTTGATTCATACGTATCATACGGTTTATGAAGATTATACTCACTATTTTTCACCGAGTGAACGACTCGGCAAAAGAATCGTTGCCTTTTTCTCCAGACGCATTTTGTCCAAGGTGGATCAGGTGATCGTACCGACTGATAAGGTGCGTGACCTGTTGATCAGCTATGGTGTTAAAAAGCCGATTATGACGATTCCAACGGGCTTGAAGTTTGATCGTTTCCGGAGGTCCGGAGACAGGGAACGTGATCTGATCAGACAAAGATTTGGCATCCGAAAGGACGATATTGCTTTGATTTATCTGGGCCGTCTCGCCGAAGAAAAAAATGTTGAAGAGATTCTGGAGTTTTTCTCCAGACAAAGCAATGAACATTTGAAGATGCTGGTCGTCGGTGACGGACCGGACCGGAAGACGATTGAAAATACGGCGTGGAGTCTGGGACTTGAAGGCCGTGTCATATTCACAGGTATGGTGCCTCCGGATGAAGTAGGCAGCTATTACTCGGCCGGTGATATTTTTGTCTGCGCGTCGCAGAGCGAGACGCAGGGGCTTACCTATATTGAAGCCATGGCTGCCGGACTGCCTCTTCTCTGCAGAAATGATCTTTGTCTGCAGGAAGTCGTGATTGAAGGCGTCAATGGTTATACTTACGATACCGAACAGGAGTTTCAGTATTATCTGAAGAAACTGGCAGGCGATCAGGAGCATCGGCATAAGCTTGGCAAAAATGCAACCAGGTATGTCTTTGACGAGTTCTCAGAAAAGCGCTTTGCAGACGCTGTCACAGCGCTTTATCAGGGCGGTAAAGGCGAGGCGCCGATTCATTCCTGAATTGCTTTGTCAAATGACAGATTTCAACATTGCATATTATATTTTTAAAATGCAGTACTGGCAGCAGTTAGTGAAAGGACGTGAAGTTGATGCGACAAAAGAAAACACCACGCTATTATCAGGTTGCACTGATTATTGCAGAGCGGATCCGAAGCGGCCAGTATGAAGTTGGCATGAAGCTGAACGCATGTACGACGCTGGCTACTAATTTCCACACTTCGCCGGAGACAGTGCGCAGGGCGCTCAACGTTCTCGCTGATATCGGGATTGTGGAAGTGGTTCATGGCAGCGGAGCGATCGTTTTGTCAAAAAAGAAAGCCGGTGAGTTTCTGGATAATTACAACAGCATTCATTCAATCAGAGACACGAGAAATGAGATTTTGGAGAGCATTCGGCGCCAGGAAAGTGAGTTGTCTTATTTTTCAAAGCTTCTGGATGATATGATTTTTGAGACACAGAAAGCGCAGAGGAAGTTCCCTTTTACTCCGTATGAAATCGAAATTGATGAAACCTGTCTTTGCCTGCATGAGACGCTTAAGGATCTCAGGTTGTGGAACAGGACGGAGGCGACGGTAATTGCAATCAAACGCGGGGACGATTTTGTGCTGTCTCCGGGCCCGTATGCGATGCTTGAAAGCGGGGATGTCCTGTTTTTTGTCGGCGATGAGTATGCCAAGCAGCGTATGCAGAATTTGTTATATGGAATCGAGAAAAAAGAATCAGTTCAACTTGGCTAAACGACTTTATTAGCCTATGCCGGATCCTTGCGGGAGCAGGGCCGGTGTTTTTTTTTGCGAAAAGAGACAACATATGTTATAATTATGTTGTCACTTGGTTGTAATAACGTTTATAAAGGGGGTATTTGTTATGATTCAGCTTATTGATGTCAGTAAAACCTTTAGGAATAATGTGGTGATTAACAATATCACAATGGATTTCAGGGACGGCGAACTGACTGTACTGATCGGGCCTTCGGGCTGTGGGAAGACGACAATGCTGAAAATGATTAATCGTTTGCTGCCGGTATCGGGAGGGGAGATCCTTATTGATGGACAGAATATTAAAGCGATGGATCCGGTTGACTTAAGAAGGAACATGGGCTATGTCATTCAGCAGGGAGGTCTGTTTCCACATATGACGGTTCGGAAGAATATTGAGATTATTGAAGAACTGGAAGGGAAAGATAAGTGTGAAATTATGAAGAACACAGAACGGCTCATGAAAATGGTAGACATGGATCCGGAGGAGTTTCTGGATCGTTATCCGAGCGAGTTGTCCGGGGGACAGAGGCAGCGAGTAGGTGTTATTCGTGCGCTGGCCAATGACCCGGAGTATGTTTTATTTGATGAGCCGTTTTCAGCACTTGATCCTTTGACGAGGTATGCACTTCAGAATGAGTTGGCAGAACTGCACAGAAAGGTCGGGAAAACGATGATTTTTGTTACACATGATATGGATGAGGCGATAAAAGTCGCGGATCGCATTTGTATTATAAAGAACGGACAGATCGTTCAATACGATACGCCGGAGGTAATCCTTAGAAATCCGGCTAATGAATTCGTTGAAAGTTTTGTTGGTGTAAACAGGATTTGGGATTCTCCGGAATATATAAAGGTAGAAGATTTTATGATCCGGGATCCGGTGACCTGTGAAAGTGATATGACGGTTGAAAAATGCATCATCAGGATGCGCATGCATCGTGTTGATTCACTGCTGGTAGTAGCAGAGGAAAAACGACTGATCGGCATCGTTGACCGAAATGCGCTTTCGGTCAGCAAGGATTTGCAGACAAAAGCCAGGGAAATTATGGAAATGGTCAGCTATGTTGTTAATCCGCAGGAGAGCATTGTTGATGTTTTAAAGATGATTGAGGGTTCAAATGTAAACAATGTACCGGTTGTCGATTCCTTTGGAAGACTGGTCGGGCTTCTAACAAGCAGTAGCCTTGTTTCAACGATGAGCAGGAAGTTTATACCGGATGAACGTGTATTTGACGAGGAAGAAGGTGAGTAGTCATGATTAAGCTGTTTCAATACATGGCAGACCATGCTTCACAGATTGGAAATCTGACAATGGAGCATATTGAAATGACTGCGATAGCTGTGGGCATTGCGATTTTGATCGGTGTACCGCTGGGAATCCTGATCAGTTATGTCAGAAGACTGGGAACACCGGTGATCGGCACGGCGAACGTCGTACAGGCAATTCCGAGCATGGCCTTACTTGGCCTGGGCATTCCACTTCTGGGAATAGGTGTTTTGCCAGCAGTCGTAATGGTTATCATCTACTCGCTCCTTCCAATTATTAAGAACACGTACACCGGTATCTCGGGAATTGATCCGGAGATGGTTGAGGCTGCGAAAGGTATCGGGCTGACGCGCCGGCAGGTTTTGTCTCGTGTCAAAATTCCGATGGCACTTCCGATTATCATGGCCGGTGTTCGCATATCTTCGGTTACAGCAGTTGGATTAATGACAATGGCAGCGTTTATCGGAGCGGGCGGTCTTGGATACCTTGTTTTTTCCGGTATTCGTACCGTTAATAATTATCAGATTCTTGCTGGTGCAATTCCGGCGTGTATATTAGCGTTAGTCGTCGACTTCCTGATGAGTCTGATCGAAAAACTGGTTACTCCGATCAGTCTGCAGAAACAGTTCGGAACTTCAAAGGCGGCGCTTAAAAAGAAACGCACAGGACAAAAAGTAGTGCTCGGTGTTGCAGCCGTTCTGATCTGCGTCCTGATTGCAGTAAGCATATTTGGCAGCATGTCACATATGCAGAAAGAAATCACCGTTGGCAGTAAAGATTTCACTGAACAGCTTATTCTCTGCAATCTGTATTCGGACTTCATTGAGGCACATACTAATATTCACTGTATCCGCAAAGAAAACCTTGGTGGAAGCCAGGTCTGCTACGAGGCGTTGAAGAAAGGTGAGATTGATTTGTACGTCGATTACACCGGAACATTATACAGTAATGTATTAAAACACAGTCAGGTTAAAGACATGCAAACGGTATACAATACCTGCGAGAAGGATCTGAAGAAGCAGAATGTTTCACTTCTCGATCAGTGTGCGTTTAATAATACGTATACACTGGCTGTCGGTAAAGACACGGCAAATAAGTATAATCTGTCTGCAATCCGGGATATCGCAAACAGCGCTTCAAAGCTGCGGCTGGGCTGCACGCTTGAATTCCAGAACCGACATGACTGCATGGAAGCCCTGCAGAAAAAATACAACGGTATGAAGTTTAAGAGAGTGGTTGGAATTGACGGATCGCCGCGTTTTACAGCATTAAAAAACAAAGAAGTCGAGGTCATCGATGCTTTTTCGACTGACGGCCTGCTGAAGAAATATAATCTGCAGATCATGCAGGACAAAGATCAGATATTTCCTCCGTATTATGCGGTTCCATGTGTATACTCTGATACTTTGAAAGAACATCCGGAGCTTAAGGAAGTCCTGAACACGCTGGCTCCGAAACTGACCAATGAAGTTATGATGGAACTTAATTATCAGGTGGATGTTAAAAATCGTGAACCATCTGACGTGGCAAAAGAATATTTAAAGAAGAACAAATTAATATAATCATAATTTTGATGAGAAGAATAGACTGATAAAAGACGGACTATTACACACTGAAGAAAGCTCCGGAAGAAGCTTTCACTGTTGAATCCCCCGTGTTCTTAGGCTATAATTCTCATATAACAGGCGTCTGCTTCGGACATGACGCGGCGGACAGGCTTCATAAAATCGTATACGCGCAGATAAAAAGGAGATCTATGAAGCGAAAAAAAGACCTCAATTTATTAAGCGGCTCAATCGCGGATAAAATACTGATTTTTATTCTGCCCGTTATTGCGGGCAGCTGTTTTCAGCAGATGCTGAATTCGGCGGATACCGCGGTCGTCGGCCATCTGATCGGAAGCCGGGCGCTGGCTGCGGTGGGGAGCACCGGCCCGTTCGCCGGACTTCTGATCAATCTGTTTTCAGGGCTGGCGATCGGCGCCAATGTTGTCATTTCCCGTTTCCTTGGGGAAGGTGATCGTGAGAAGGCAGAGCGGGGAATTGTGACCTGCATCACGATTTCGGTTGTGCTTGGCGTCGTTTTAGCAGGGATCGGACTTTGCATGATCCATGTGATAGCGGATATCCTGTCCGTTCCGGACAGTGTACGGGGGAGCGCGGAGCTTTATCTGGGCATTTATCTGCTGGGGCTTCCGTTCCAGCTTTTGTATAATATGCTGTCTGCGATTTTCAGAAGTTACGCTGATACGAGGAAACCACTGGCGAGTATCATTTTTTCCGGATTTCTCAACATTTTTCTGGATGTCGTGTTTATTTCCGGATTTGGTATGGACGTCGGCGGCGCGGCGGCGGCAACAGTACTCTCCAATGTCGCCAGCGCGGCGATTTTGTTTGTGTATCTGGTACGCGGGCGGATTGATCTGAAAGCGGCGATAAAAAAGTATCCATTTATCAGCGGCGATATTCTGAAAGTCATGCTGCGCATTGGTCTTCCGGCTTGCCTGCAGGGTGTTGTTTCTTCCGTATCACATCTCACGATCCAGTCGTCGATCAACAGCCTGGGCAAAGACATCATCGCGGCATCAACTGTGTCGACCAGATTTGAGGTATTCGGGTATTATCTGGTCAATTCGTTCGGGCAGGCGTCCACGACGTTTATCAGCCAGAATTACGGCGCCGGGAATATAAAGCGATGCGAACGGATCACACGGACCAGCATATTGATCGGAAGCATCTTTACGATTTGTTTCAGCTTCATTTTTATTCTGGCGGG
>ONJN01000114.1 GCA_900318155.1 uncultured Eubacteriales bacterium | reverse complement strand
TTGGTACTCGATAGGGGAGTCGAACACGGAGGAGTCGGAACGCAAACCCTTGCAGGAAGGAGGTTTCAGCCACGCCGCGCACGAGTGTAATAAAAAGTGTAATAATACAATTGGATTGTCAGATCTGTCTGAGTGAGTGCATGGTCGTGGTCAGCCTGCTCAGCCTCACTGCTTCGGCAAAATAGTCGGCCAGACCTTCTTCGTGTTTGTTCCACGCCGCGGCAGCTTTTTCATCGCTTCCGACAATGTAGGCCATGTCTGCCAGGCTGATGCCGGCCGCCGGTTCGACCTGTCTGTACCAGTCAGAAATCATGCTGGCACATTCCTCTGCATAAACGCCATTGTTTTTCGCCTGTGATAACTTCTCAATGAACTGTCTGGTTGCTGTACTCATGGTATTCTCCTTTCCGTCTGATTGGTCGTGAAATCTTTTCTTCGTTTTGTTGTCTGAAGAATACCAGTCTCTTCACATTTCAAATATAACCCAGGGAATACTCATTGGAATGATATTCGGCGCATGAATACTTCTTTTATACTTATCAATACTTATATTATACTCCAATTAACGATTGTACTCACCGCATACGGATGTTAGACTAAGAATGGAAAGAGACTAAGGAAGGAGAAGGTTCGATGAATAAAAACACCTTGCTTTTCCTCAACAATATGATTTACGGAATCTATAATATGAAGGATTTCGAACACATGAAGCGCCAGTTCCTTGAGTCGCTTCGGACGCTCATCATGTTTGAATGCGGAAGCATCATCATGGCTGAAGATAATGAAAAGAGTATGCTGTCAGATGATGCGATCACGATCCCGGAACGCTACAGGGAAGTGGAACAGAAGTACAGCCTGATGGAGGATTACGATTACAGCAGATGGCATCTGCAGACTGCACAGTCCAGCATTCTGCGTACAACGGATCTGATGAGTGATGCGGAGCGTGAGAAAACGGCAATCTATAAACGCTGCTTCGAGCCGTATAATTTGTATTACTCAGTAGACATATCCATTATGTACAAAGGAAGACTGCTCGGGCTGGTCGCCCTCTACCGGCAGAAAGCGCAGGGAGATTTCAATGACCGCGAGATGTTCATGCTCCAGCTTCTGGCAGAGCATCTTAATGCGAGGTTTTACCAGGAGGTTGCAGAGGATCTGGAACCGGTTGGAGAAAGACAGCTGCAGAAAGCCGCCCTCAGATATGGATTGAGTGAACGGGAAACGGAGATCATTTCTATGATCACTTCAGGGATGACGAATGATGCCGTTTCCGAAGCGCTCGCCATCGCGCCGAATACGCTGAAGAAGCATTTGCAGCATATCTATGCAAAGACAGGAATCCACAGCAGAGCGCGTCTGGCGTCGCTGCGATTTCCGGAGGACAACCAATGACAAATACCAGCCTCAAGCCCTTGCTTGTTATTATCGGCGTCAATTTCCTGTGGGGAATCGATTTTATCGCCATTGAATATATGATGCGGTTCATGTCGCCCGCAGTCTTTACCCTGTGCAGACTCGGCATAGGTGCGGTGCTTTTGCTTCTTGCATGTTTTCTGTTTCGGGGCGGACTGCACATCCAAAGGCAGGACATGCTTCATGTCCTGATTGCTGGAGGGATCGGCATGTCGCTGTACTTCACCGTTGAGAATCTCGGTACAGGGCTGACATCGGCATCCTTCTCCTCTTTGATCATGGCGACCGTTCCGATCTTCGGCATGGTTGGCGATCGCATCGTTTACGGAAGTAAAATCACACCGCTGAAGGTGGTCTGCGTTGTCGGATCGATCCTGGGTGTGTATCTGCTGGTCAGAGGGGAACCCATGGGAATCAACATGGTTGGACTTGCAGCCATGTTTGCTGCCGCGATCCTCTGGGCATTCTATATCGTTTATACGAAAACGTTATTCGACAAATATGATCTGCTGACGTTACTGACCGGGCTGTTTGTCGCCGGCGTGATCGTCCAGATTCCGCTGACCCTCATCAGTCAGGGGATCACACATGCGCCAATCACGATTACGCCGATGGGCATCTTTGTTACGATTGCAACAGCCATCGTCTGTATCATCGTTGGTCAGTTCGGGTACGTGTTTGCTATCGGACATCTCTCGCCAACTGTCGTATCTGCTTTTGAGAATGTACTTCCGGTGACTACGGTCATCCTATCGATTATCATTTTCGGAAAGATGCTGACCGGAGTGCAGGTCATAGGAGCGGTTCTGATCATGGCGGCGGTGACAATGATTGCGATCAAGAGCGAATAACAATACTGCAATTATTCCAACGTAGTGTTGACACTACATCACGACCGTATTACAATGTAATACGAAAGGAGGGGTGAACAATGCTTTCATTAAGACTGGAGAAAGAAGATGAACGACTTATCAGAGAATATGCCCGTTTCTATGGTATGACTGTGTCAGAATTTCTGAGAAAAGCAGCCATTGAACGCATCGAAGATGAATATGATTTGAATGCGCTCAAGGATTATGAGAGAAGAAAGAATGATGGTGAGCTTGAACTGTATGACCATGACGAGGTATGGAGCCGGCCATGACATACGATGTTAAGTATGAAAAGAAGGCTGTCAGACAGATTCAGAAACTTGATCCCAGTGTACAAAAGCTCATCAAAACCTGGATCGAAAAGAACCTCATAGGAACGACTAACCCACGTCAGCACGGAAAGGGGCTAATGGGGAACAAAAGTGAGTATTGGCGTTACAGGGTAGGCGATTATCGGATCCTTGCTGAAATACGGGACGCAGAAGTAATCATTATCATTGTGGAAGTTGGGCATAGAAGAGAGATTTACAAAAGATAAGACGTGAAATTGACGGACTTGCAAAAGCGGCAAGTCCGTTTTTATAGACTTAGAAAAAGATATGCAGCCGTATGTCAAAACTGCATATCCTTGCTGGTACTCGATAGGGGAGTTACGCATACTATTATAACCTGATAGACAGAGATAATCGGACTGGTTTGTTACCAGTCTGATTTTTTAGTGGGAAAACAAATTTTTTTCTGATTTACCTTGCATTTGGCCCGAAAAATCTCCGTTATATGGGAGGGCAAAATGACGATAATGACGCAAATGACGATGATATGCGAATAAAAACAACAAAAAAACACGAAATCCATTTAATTTTTGCTCGTTTCTTTCCTTAGGCAAGTGAGAGGGTAATTCCATGCGGATGGATTGTATGCGAAAAAATGCAAAAATATTTTCCCGTTGAGGGTTAATTTTTGCCTTAAAAATCTCCGTTTATATGGGAGGGTATTTTTGCTCTGCAGTAGAGATGACGAATTGTACGCCAAAAAATACATAAAAACATTTGTGAAAAAACGCAATTTTTGCCGTGAAAATCTCCGTTATATGGGAGGGTATTTTATCTCAACGGTAACGGTAACAGATTGCACGCAAAAAAATACAAAACTTTTTTCACTAAATGGGTTAATTTTTGCCAAAAAAATGTCCGATAGGTGGAGGGACAAATATGACGATAATGACGCAAATGACAATAATGCGCTAGAAGACAACTGAATAATTAAAAATATTTAATCCGAGGGTTAACAAACGGACTTTCTCAATGCCTACCCATTGAGGGGGTATTACATCGAGGAGGAAAAGAGTATGAACACAAAGATCAAAACAATCAGTGCAGAAGACCTGTACTATACGCCGATATCGCATAAGGAAAGTGAGATGATCATCGAGGACATGGTTCCGCAGGGGCTGACGATCCTTGCAGGAGCACCAAAGTCGGGCAAGAGCTGGCTGGCTCTGGATATGGGTCTGGCCGTAGCTGCAGGAGAGCCCCTGCTGGGAAAAGAAACAATCGGATGCGGCGTCCTTTACTTTGCCTTAGAGGACAGAGACTCACGATTACAGAAGCGTCTTCATCTCATAGAAGAAGAGGAACCGCCGGACAATCTCTTTCTGGCGACTGAATGTCCGCCGCTCGGCGAAGGATTGCTTAGCAGCCTGAGAGACTATCTGAAAGTGCATCCGGATATCCGGCTTATCATCTTTGATACGCTGCAGATGATCCGCAAAGGCGACGGCGGGACGGCCCGCCCCAATCAGTATGGAAGGGACACAGAAGATCTGAGCCTGCTGAAGAAATTCGCGGACGAGAAAAATATCGCGATTGTCGTAGTTCATCACACAACGAAAAAGATCGATTCCCACGATCCGGTCAATGACATCCGGGGGTCTTCTGGAATGAGCGCTACACCGGACAGCATCCTGATCTTGAGGAAAGAACGATTACAAAAGAATGGTGAGCTGACGAACATCAGCAGAGATTATCCCCAGTGGAAGATGCAACTGCTGTTTGAGAACTGCCACTGGCATCTGCAGGAGCTCATTACAGAGGAGAAGATGGCAAAAGAAGAGATCCCGGAAGTGTTATATCGCATCGCTGAAATGGTCGAGGCAAGAGGCGAGTGGGAGGGCACGATGAGCCAGCTGCTGGAGGAGATCGGAGAACATGAGATGACGCCGAATGTACTGAGCAGGAAAATCGCAGAATACGGGTGTATGGTCTTTGATTCAAAGGACATTCAGCTCAAACAAATACGAACGAGCAAGGAGCGTCGATACATATTTCATCATCGGCCGAAGCCTGAGGTCGAGACAGTCAGCGGTGACGATATCGGCAACGAAAAACTTAACGACGAGGAATCGTCATTATCGTCATTACCGTCATCGATCAGCGAGGAAGAAAGAGCAGCATTGGTGGAACGTGCACGGCAGGCAATCATCGGATGAAAGACAAATGAAAAGTGAGAGCTCATACGGGAGACCAGATGAGAGACCACGTGGGAGCACACATGAGAGCACACGTGGGAGTACACTGAGAGACCATGAGACGATAAACTGCAGCATATATATTTAACAAGCACTGCCTATGAGTGCCCATGGGCACTCCGGCGACCCTGGGGAGACCCCAGACCCCGCGCAAAAAGCGTGAGAGACCACGACAGAAAGGAGGTGCTGAATCATTGACAGAGATCAAAAAAGAACAACTGAATAACGATCCGGACAGTGAGATTTCGGCACTTCCAGAGCTGCAAAAGCATGGTCCGGACGCAGAGGAAATCTTGTCCTACATGCAGGCAAATGGTATGATTGACCTGCAGGGCGTGGCTGCGTCTATGAAAAAATCTGAAACAGAAAGGATTATAAAAGAGAAGCATCCATATAAGATTTCATGCGGAAAAGATGGCCGCTGGAGGACTTATATCAAGGATGAAACAAAGAAAAACGGATTGAAAATGGTCGTGAAAGCGACCGAAGAAAAACTGAAAGAAGCACTTGTTGAGCATTACCAGGGAGAGGATCCCGAGGTGCGGAAACAGCGGCTCACGTTAGAGGAATTGTATCCGGAATGGATCAAGTTCAAGGCTCTGCACACACCGGCTGACACCTATATCACCCGTATCGGGCGTGAATGGAAACGGTATTACGAGGGGACGGAAATCATACGTGTTCCGATCGTAAAACTGACAAAACTTATGCTGGATGAGTGGGTGCATCGACTGATCAAAGACAACAATATGACGTCCAAGCAGTACTACAATGCGACGGTCATCATGCGTCAGGCTTTGGATTATGCGGTGGATTTGGAGGTCATAGAATTCAATCCTCTGTCCAGGGTTCGGGTCGATGGAAGAAGGCTTTTCCGGAAGGAAAAGAAGAAGGAAAGCTTCACCCAGGTGTTCAGTGAAGAAGAGGTTCGACACATCGAAGAGTTCGTCAGAGAGGACACAGAAAAGCCCGCGCACAGCCGGATCCATAAGCTGGCTCCGTTAGGCGTACTGTTCATGCTGAAGACCGGGATCCGCGTCGGAGAGCTGCTGGCACTGAGGTATGAAGACATATCAGAAGACCGGAAATGGATCCACATCCAGAGGCAGTACCGATATGAAACCCATGAGCTTGTGGAGCATACGAAGGGTGCGGAAGGTGACCGGTTTGTGCCGCTTCCGGAAGCAGCGCGGGATATTATCCGCACAGCAAAAGCAAAGCAGCAGGAGTATGGTACGCCGGACGATGGCTATATCTTCTCCAGCACCGAAGACCCTCTGCCGTATCAGCCAGTGCAGTATCAATTTGAACACTACAGCAAGAAACTGCAGACCGTGCAGAAGAGTTCTCACAAGGCGAGAAAGACATACATCTCAGCCCTGATCGACGAAGGATTGAATCTGAACTCGGTACGTGAATTCGTCGGACACACAGACGAGAGAACGACGTTGCACAACTATTGTTTCGATCGAAGCAACGACGATGAGCGTCTGGCTCTGGTTGAAAAGGCTCTAGCATTCTAGCAAAAAGTGTAATAAAAAAAGTCAAAGTGTAATAAAAATCACTCGTGCAAATTCCGGTTTCGGCCGCACAGTGTGATTCTCCTTCAGCCCTTTATTCTCAAGGGTTATAACGAAAAAGGAGACGTTTCCGTCTCCTAGATCTCTTGGTACTCGATAGGGGAGTCGAACCCCTGATTCAGCCGTGAGAGGGCTGCGTCTTGACCACTTGACCAATCGAGCATATTCA
>ONJN01000113.1 GCA_900318155.1 uncultured Eubacteriales bacterium | reverse complement strand
GTCGTCACGCTGTCCGGGATGGTGATGTCCGTCAGACCCGTGCAGCCACGAAAAGCAAGCATACCGATGGTCTTCACACCATTTCCTATGGTCACGTTGGTCAGATCCGTGTCGTTGTGAAATGACCGTTCACCAATGACCTCCGTACTGTCCGGAATGGTGATTTCGGTCAGATTATAATAGTGGTAATAGCCGAAAAAGAGGTAATCTGCAATACCTTTTGTTCCGTCTTTCAGAATCAACTTTGTTCCGGAAGGCATTTCTCCTTTATAGGTGTATGCAACCTTTCCTGCATAGACCAGTCCATCAGGCTGACTGTCCAGCCACTGTGTTTCGACAAAGGCATCCTGGCCAATGCTCACCACACTGTCAGGGATGTTGATGTCAGTCAGGCTTTCGTTGGTGCCAAAGGCCCCTTCGCCAATTCTCGTCACGCCCTCCGGGATGGTGATGCTGGTCAGATTGCAGCCGCCAAAAGTGCCATCCTCAATGATCGTCACGCCGTCCGGAATATTGATGTCGGCCAGATTTTTGCAGCCGCCAAAAGCCCCCTCACCAATGCTCGTCACGCTGTCCGGGATTCTGACACTGGTCAGACCGTAACATAATCTAAAGGCCCTCGCGCCAATGCACTTTACGCTGCCCGGGATGGTGATCCCGGTCATATATGAGCAATAGTCAAAGGCGTATCCTGCAATTCCCGTTGTTCCGTTTTTCAGAACGATCTCCATTCTTTCAGGCATACTTCCCTTATACTTATAAGCAACCTTCCCTGCATAGACAAGTCCGTCGGGTTTATCGTTCAGCCATTTTGTATTTTCAAAGGCTTTATCACCAATGCTTGTCACGGTATCCGGGACGGTCACCTTTTCCAGTGCAGTACAGTTCCTGAACGCATCAATCCCGATGCTCGTTACACCCGAGGGAATTGTGATCCCCGTCAGGCCTGCGCAGTTTTCAAAGGCTCCACCTCTGATGCTCGTCACGCCGGAAAGAATGGTATATGCTCCGGTTTTCTTGCAAGGGTAAGCAAGTATCTGCTTTTTGTCTTTCGTATACAGCACCCCGTTTATTGAAGAGTATGCCGTATTGTCGGGATCCACGATAATTTCAGTAAGATTTTCGATATTTTTAAAAAGTTTTGGATCAATTTTTTTCACACCGGCCGGGATAGTCACACTGGTCACCTCCTAGCATTTGGAAAAGGCACTATCATAAATGGCCGTCACGGTTTTTCCGTTGATCTCTGCCGGAATTTTTACTATCGTGTCATTTCCGAAATACTTTTTGATCGTTATCGTACCATCGATAATATCATACTCGTAATTCTCATTCTTTGCTGCGCTGACCGTAATCGTGCCGCTTTCGATAACAGCGGGCAGGGCAAGACCGGTGCCGGTCAGCATGAGGACGCTGAGCGCAGCGGACAGCACTTTCCTTAATAACTTCTGTTTCATGTTTTTTCCTCCTCTGATATACTGTATTTTTACAGAAAACTAATATCGGTGTGTTTCCCAGCATCACGCCGGCGTCATGATGTTTCGGAAGGTACAGCTGCAGTTTCTGTAGCTGAATTCTCTGTAGCTGAATTCTCTGTAGCTGAATTCTCTGTAGCTGAATTCTCTGTAGTTGCATTATCTGTATCTGTTTTATAAACGTGCTCTTCACTGTCGTAAAAATGATATTTTAATACGGATCCGGGCAAATCTTCTGTCGATGTTTCTGAAGTGGTTTTAGAGTAACGGAAGGTTTCGGGCTGTTCTGTTTCGGGTTTGGGGTTGCCGTTCCAGCTAAGAAGCAGGGAGGCAATATCATCCGTTTTTGTAAACTTTTCCGTTCCTCTTGAAATGACAGTACGCGACTTGTCTGTAAAACCCTCATCATACCTACTATGGTGATACAAAGAAATATATCCTCCTATATGGGCATATATTGGGGTTTCACCGTCATTGATACCGATATAACCTCCATAATAGTCAGGTACTACGCTTATCTCGGCCTTGTCGATGGAAATGGGTCCGGTCAGTTCCTCAATGGAAGACAGACCGTCATAGAAATGATATATATGCAGCGTATGTGATCCGCTTTCGTATAGAATAACCTCCGGAATATCGTCTTCGTCCACATCATAAAGCATATAATCGGCATTCTTATCTATTCCTTCGGCTTCTATCAGGTCTTTGAATGCCGCTGCGGCCTGATCTTTATTGGGATTCCATTTTTTAGATGAAACAAGTCTATTGTAGATAATTCTCCTGAGATCAAATTCTGTTTCGAGCGAAGGAGTTGTTGCTGCGACAGTGAAACATTCATCGACATCGCGCACTCCTGTTGTTTTTTTTAAAAATCTATGGAAATCTTCACTACTGACCTCTGAACCGTTGATTTTATAGTTCATATAGGTAACACTGCCGTTGTTATCTTTTTTCTGCGTGAAAACTAATTCATCCTGCAGCTTTGTAAGACTGCCGTTTTCAAATTTGTATATCTTTAGTTTCGCATCCACCTGATCGGATGAAATGTCGTGAGTATAACAAAGACTTATTGTGCCTTTGGTTTTGGATATATAACAATAGTAAGTCTGTTTTTCCTCTTCATCGGTCTTGAACGTATTGCAGACGCCGTTATTGTCGATATATACGATCTGAGTTATTACATACACCGTATTATTTGAAGGTGATAGTTCATACATGATAATCAGCGGCGCTTCACTGGTATCTAAAAACTGAATATCAAATTGCAGATCATCTGAATTATCACAGTTTTGTGAGCTGTAATAGTCGGTCAGGTAGTCAAAGTATGTCTTTTGCCATCCTTTGAGGTCATCGTAATTTACTTCGACAGGTTCTTCGGCAGGTTCTTCGTATACGCCGCCGTTGTTTTCACTCCAATAGGGATTTTCTCCCGGAATGTATGATTCAACAGCGGATGTTTCAGTATTGACGTTGCTGTTTGAGTTTATGATTATTGCCGTCGCTGCAGCGCCTGCGCCGACGGTTACAACAGCCGAAGCCGCAATAGCTATGAGGGCCTTTATACTCAGACCGCCTGCAGCTGTACCGGCAGCCGAAACCCCCGCCGCCGTTCCCGCAGTTCCTGCGGCTGTGCCTGCGCCTGCGGCTGATACTCCTGCAGCGCCGGAAGATACCCCCGCTGCCGTTCCGGCGGTTCCCGCAGCGGTGCCTGAGCCTGCGGCTGATACTCCTGCAGCGCCGGAAGATACTCCCGCTGCCGTTCCGGCAGTTCCTGCGGCGGTCCCTGCGCCTGCGGCTGATACTCCTGCAGCGCCGGAAGATACCCCCGCTGCCGTTCCCGCAGTTCCTGC
>ONJN01000112.1 GCA_900318155.1 uncultured Eubacteriales bacterium | reverse complement strand
CTTTCCCCAAAGACGCCGCCCTGCACTTTAAGGTTTTCGGTGCCGCAATGGCGCCTGCTGCTTTAAGGTTTCCGGTGACGCGATGGCGCCTGTTATTTCAGCAGCGTGATATTGATGCGGCCTTTACGGGTCCTGCGGCCGATTTCAGAAAGTTCGGCTCTGCCTTTATGACGGAAAGTGATGCGGTCGCCTTCGCTGATAAGCTGGTCGGTTTTCACAGTTTCCATATTGTTGACAAAGATCAGGCCGGACCGGATCGCTTCAGCTGCTTTGGTACGGGACAAACGAAACGCGGAAGCAACGATGCTGTCCAGCCGGAGTGAGGCCACAGTGTCCCGGACAAGTGTGCGCTCCGGCCGCGGCACGACAAGCTCCGCGAGGTCGTGCCGCGACACGGAGAGATACGTGCGCCCTGCCTGAGAAAACTCCCGCAGCAGGTAGTCGGCGATATCAGCCAGCACAATGATGTCGGCACCGGTTTCGCGAACAAGGATATCGCCGGTTGTTTCGCGTTTGATCCCGAGCCCCATCAGGGCGCCCAGGTAATCTCCGTGGGCCGGCGGCCGGCCTGAGCGCGACGCTTCCGAGCGTCTGCAGTGTTCAGCCCTGATCACTGCAAAAACCTCTTTGACCGCCGGATCATCCGCTTCCATATATTCTGGCAGACAGATCATTACAGCGCGTTCCGCTTCCTCATAGCCGCCGCTGAACAGAATCCGGCAGCCCGGATTTATTTTGTCGTACTTTCTCTTCAGAACCGTCTGCTGATGCAGATCCAGAAATCCTGTGTAAGTTATCATGTACCGATCAACACACTGACTGATTTTGTCTTCAGCTACTGCAAGCAGCAGTTTATCAGCGTTCATAAATATCTCCATTCAGTAAAACGATTGTTTATCTCTGGTTCCATTCTCTACACAGTATATTATACTTCATCAACACAGATTTGTTCAGGAAAACAGACTAAAATACTGTCTGTATCATAAAAGGCCTGTGAAAACATAAAATACTACATTGACGAATATTTAATACAGGTGTATACTGTTTACCGACGTTAGATTTATCTAATTTTAAACATTGCGATACAATTTGTATAGGCAACTTCAAATACGGCGGTATGTTCACACCTATTGCTATAACAGGCTTACACGCCATACCTTTGTTGCGTATTCTAACCATTACACATAAACATAGGTTAGTCGTATCTAATTTAAACACAATCCACTCAGTTCGGAGGCGTCAATGAAGTCAAAAAATAAAAACTACAATACTCGGATCAAACGCTGCAGATACTGCATTATGCCCGAAGTAAAAAACGTATTTGAGTTTGACGAGCATGGTGTCTGCCCTTCCTGCAGATCTTTTAAGCACATGACGGCAGAATCGTCCGGTCCTGCTTTTGATGATAAAAGCCCGGATGAAAAGATGGCGATTTTCAAAAGGAAGGTCGCCAAACTCCGTTCGAAGAACAGCCCGTACGATTGTGCAGTCGCGGTTTCCGGCGGAAAAGACAGCATCATGACATTGTATATAGCAAAAAAGATTCTCGGACTCAATCCACTCGCCATTTTCATTGATAACGGCTTTGCGCTGGATCAGATGTACGAAAATATAAAAAACGCCACGGACATTCTGGAGATCGACGCCGTGCTCAGAAAAACACATTCGATGAAAAGGCTCTTCCGGCTGCTTCTGACATCCGGAAAGAATATATATTACTGCCGTGTCTGTCATGCTTTTCTGGACCTGCTCGTGAATCAGGTCTGCAGTCAGTACAACATCCGTCTTGTGTTGGGCGGGTACACAAAGGGTCAGCAGTATATCATCAACAAAGAGCTCTTCAGGATCTACGATGAGTCTGACAGAAATACAATCGAAGTCATTAAACACGATCCGGAATTCGGCGAATTCGTGGAGCTTTTCCGGAACCAGAGTGCCTATTTCTATAAAAACTACGGACAGATCGTTCATATGACTCCGTTCAAGTATGTTGAGTGGAACGAAGACCAGATTCTTGACACCCTGTATAAAGAGCTCGATTTCAGACTTCCGGAACGAAGCTGGCCGGATAAATCTTCGAACTGTACGTTCAACTATGTTGCGCAGCTTCTCGTTATGAAACAGTTCGGCTTTGCGCAGCATGAAAGTGAACTCAGTGAACTGGTAAGACAAAAAGAAATGACCAGAGAGCGGGCGCTCGAGATCATAGAAACACCAATAGAAACAGCGGATCTTGAGAATCCGCTGAAAAAACTGCATTTGACATGCGATGCAATCGGGATTACAGACTGAAAGGAGACTGCATTATGGACGAAATCAAAGAACAGGCTGTCAAAATCCTTTACGAAAATGTTGAGGAACTGAAAGGTGTTGAAATCAATGATAATACGGAACTCATTTCCGGAGGTTATATTGATTCTTTTGACATCGTAAACGTGATCGGTGTATTTGAAGAGGTTTTCGGGATCGACATCGATCTGGAAAACATCGATCTTGAAGAATTCAATACAGTGCCGACGATATGCGGCGTACTGAGAAAGGCAGGGTTAAAATGAAACTTCTTCAAAAAATATCGCCGGATCTTAACGAGAGCGGTACCCGGATCATCAGCGCACGGCCGGAGGATTCGGAAAGATGCAGCGAGATCCTGTACGGAAGCACGCTGGGAAAACGCTATTATCCCACATTTTCTATGCTGAAAAAAGCCGTTGCCGCAGGGATCAGAAACGATCATTTCTTTCTGGCTGTAAACGGCGGAACGATCTGCGGTTTTATCTGGTTCACCGCCAAAGGCGCCTTCGCTTTATATCCGTACCTCCACATCGTCGTCGTTGACGATCATTACAGAAAACTGGGCATCGGAAAAAAGCTTCTCGATTATTATGAAGAAGAATGTCTGAGACTCGGGGGCGGACTCAAAGGAAGATCATACCTCGTGGTCTCAGAGGACAACGTCGGTGCACAGAATCTGTACAGCAGCATGGGATACAAAATGGTCTCCGAACTCCCTGGACTCTTCCGCAAAGGATTCAATGAAATTCTTATGACAAAGACTATTCTCAAGGCAGGAAAAAAATGAATAACGAATCTGAAAAATTCACATTCGGCGATCTGCTGAAACAAATCAGTACATTAAGGCACAGCGAAGAATTATTCGTTTATTACAGCGGCAGTACGCGAAAAACTGTAAAAATGGATGAATTTCTCGCTGATACCGGAAAATATGCTTTAGTTCTGAACAAAACTCTTTCATCGGAGCCGGAAAATTCGTGGGTCGGACTTCGATGTAAAAACAGCAAAGACTGGTTTGCTCTTTTCTTTGCCATTTTATGCACCGGTCATCCTGTCATACTGCTCAGCGAAAACAGCAGCCACGCCCGGACAAACGCCATAATCAGGCAAAGCGGTCTCTGCGCATTGATCACAGAGGAGCATACCGGCTATGACGGCTGTATCACCATCGAAAAAGCGGAAATAGACAAGGCAGTTTCCTCTGCGGAAAACGGCAGCCTGCCGCCGCCGGAGAACTGGGCGAAACAAATCGCCTTTGTCACTTCCGGAACGACCGGAAATGCCAAAATCTACACATTCACTGCACAGGCACTCTTCCGTCAGACCTGCCGTCTGGCAGAGCTTTGGCCAGAGATCGAAAAAGAGCATAACGCTTTTGACAGCGATCATGTACTTCAGTTTCTTCCTCTCAGGCACTGCTTTGGTCTGGGTACCGCGCTGGGATACTTGCTGTACGATTACGTGACGGTATTCCCCCGTTCGATCGGCATTCTGGACGTGATTCAGGCGATCAGAACAGAGCGCATATGGCTCGCGGCAGTCGTTCCGGCCGTATGGAAAGGTTTCCTTCAGGTCCTGAGCGCGAAAGAAGGCGGGATAAACCCCGCCGCCTTCAAAAAAATATTCGGACCATATTTTACATGCACGATCTGTGCCGGAACAAGACTGGAAACATCTCTGATACAAAGCATTCTGGACACCGGAATCTCACTTTTCAGCGGCTGGGGCATGACGGAGACCGGCATCGCGATTTTTGGAGAACTGACAGAGAGCAACGCCGGGACCGGATACACCGGCACAATGCTTGACTGGTTCCGGGGGAAGCTCAACGATGACGGAGAACTCCTGATTACAGGCGATGTAATGCACAGCGCAAGGCTCAAGAACGGGGTCCGGGTCCCTCGTCAGTCGGAATGGTTCGCGACCGG
>ONJN01000151.1 GCA_900318155.1 uncultured Eubacteriales bacterium | reverse complement strand
TTTGTTGTTTTCTTTTGTGATAGTTTCACTTCTGTATTTTTGTTTCATTTTATCAAAGCACCTCTGTAAAAACAACACGCCTGCTGCGCGCAGGACGACTGACATATCCCGTTCCTGTCTCCTTCGGATCTCACGGTTTTTCTATCCTCTGACCCTGATTCCTGTGATTTCTTCAAATATATCAGCGTCGAAATTCGGCATGGAAAGAATGATCGCTTTGTTTTCTTCAGTTGTGTTCTCCCACCAAAGAGCACAGGCCTCCTTATACCTGTCTGCATTATTTGCACACCGGCTATCCTGGTAAAGTTTGAAATCGGACTGTGTCAGGGCTTTCCAGTAAACAGTTTTTTTGATTTCGTTAAGTGACATACCTGAAGGCTTGTTGAATAACCGGATCTCACTGTCATCTGTCGTGCAGAAAACACCGCACGTGCCGTTCGCTTTGTTGAACATCCCTGTGTTGAAGCTCCCGAAGTTTCTGAAGCCGGTGTTCCAGTCGCCGATATTATCGTTTCCGGCATTGCACATCCCGATGTTATTTTCGCCGGCATTGCACATCCCGATGTTATTTTCGCCGGAGTTGCATGAGCCCGTATTATTTCCTCCTGAATTTCGGTTGCCGATATTGTAATCGCCGGTATTATCTTTACCTGTATTGAAAACTCCGGTATTTCTATTGCCGCTATTCCAACTGTTCTCATATATATATCTGTCGTATTTTTCGTCTTCCTGACTCATTCTCGCCCAAAAGTCCTTATACAGGTAATCTGATATGGCTTCTTTTAACTCTTCGCCGCTGACTTCCCGAACGATTCGTATATGGTTTGATCCACCCTTTGTTCCGTCATTGCTGATGATTTCTTCTCCCAGGACTTCTATCAGACAGTATCTGCTTCTTTCCCAGGGTGAATAATAAGAAAAAACATCCTGCAAATGTCTGCTGTAATGAAAAACACTTTCAGTACAAAGTTCGGGTGGCCGTCCGTTATTATCTATCTTGTATTCCTTACCGATTTCAAACTGCATTCCCCTGCAGCATAAGTTTTCATCGAATCCTTTGAATCTGTTTTTTTTCATTAACTTTTCCTCTTCCTGATCTTCTAGTCAACTACTCCCATACCTTTCCTTCAATTATCTGAGAAAAATCAAAATAAATAGAATCGGGGGGAGAAAATCCAAACTTGAAAACCATCAGTTCCGCCTCATTACATATGTGAAAAGCATGTCCAATCCCGATATTTCTATACCAGTCATGACATCGATGCAAAAAGACAATTGCATTGAACTTACGCATATCCTCTGTGAATTCACCAATTGTCTTGTCTCTTGGATATGTATCTATCAGATCATATAACTGTGGTCTTCTATAAACCGGATCGTTGTCTCCGGAATTTCTATAAAGATGTATGAGTAATACAATAGATACTGAGTATTCCAGAGATACTTCCTTTAACCGGCTTATGCTTGCCTGATCATCAGCCAAGGGTAAATGTCGTGAGTATAAATGTATAAAGATTATAGTTGGCGAAAACTCCTTTATTATTTTTCTTATAGAACAGCCCTCTTTGTATTCTATGATGGTTATGCCTTCGGTGCTCAGCCCATATTCACCCATTTCGGTTTTCCACTGTTTCTCGGATAACTCTGTAATAATAAGCGGCTTACCTTTATTCCTTCTAACAATCATCTGACTGATGTACATAATCAATTCTTGTTTCCCGAGACCCGGGACAGAATATAGCCCGTACAATCCAGGTTCAGCATTTATGTCGCAGAAAAAATTGTCTAGACACATCATTTTATCCATATCTTTCCCTCTTTCTTTTTTCTGGTGCCCTGCTTACCGTCTTTGCGCCAAAGCGCATGCCTTGAAAACTTTGCGTCTAACACCTCTTTGAAAATAGTTTTTGTTTGCTAAAATGTCTCTGACACACCCATTGTACGAAATAGGCATGCGTTAAATTTGGAGCATTGTTTCTTACCTGAAAACTAACATGTACGTTGTCCCAATTTTGGTACATAACGATCAGGCACAAAAAAAGACCGCAGGATTCCGCGATCTTCATTACTCCTTTTTCAAATATATAATAATATCTTATTCTACGGCTTCCTTCAGCTTCTCCCATACTTTGACCATCGCAAGGGTATCCAGCCTGCAGTACGCCAGAAGGTTCTTTCTCGTTTCTGCCTGCTCTTCGGGCGTC
>ONJN01000185.1 GCA_900318155.1 uncultured Eubacteriales bacterium | reverse complement strand
CCTGCGCAAATGCCTGGAAGTTTGATTGAGCACCTTTACTGACCAAATAGGGCTTACCCTCCCAACTGTTGCGGAATTTAGCCAAATCCGTTTTCGTGATTTTTTGTTTCGGAGGATACTCCTTTTTAAACACTTCGCGTTGGCGTTTATTCATTTTCATCTGTTTTTGGATGTACTGTCCACGTGCGCGTTCATAAAACCAATAGGACCGGATCTGCCCGGGCATGGTCGCAGGCGCTGCCGTCATCTCTGAAATCTTTTCAATCGCCACATGAAATGGACTGGTCGAGAAGAAGTCAGCATCTGATACTTTGTTCTGCTGGTTTGATGCCCTAGAAATATCACGCAATAGGTCTTGCTTCGTATCTGAATCCATTTCTTCTTTAGTCACAGTCAACTTCATCAGTACGTTGATCTTGGAGAGGTCAGCTTTATCTGAGAATCGAGCATTGGAGAGACTGGCCGTGGTCTGACCTCCGTTGATAATTTGGAATTCCTCAGCGTAAGAAAGATTGCCAGAGTCATCAAATCTTACATTTGATGCGGTTACTGATATACCGTTGTTAAATGCGAAGAACTGTTCGGGGGCACGCAGGATAGTTTTACGTATCTTCGTGTTTACGGCGCCCTTAGTTGACAGGAATGATCTGACGTTTCCCTCAAGTAGCCTCGCTCCGTATTCGTCGTAGATGTCTGCAAGGATGATTCCGGGAATTACCCCCATATAACTCTCATAAAAAAACTGGTTTGTTCCTTTTGATTCTCCAGCCGGAACACAGTGGACTACAAGAGGTCTGAACTCATCAAAGTCGATCTGGAGCGTGCCACGCCCCTCTCCAGCAATGGTCAATGCATAGATTGAAACAATATCATAAGTAAATAGTTCGACCGGCTTGCTTTCAATATCAGGAAACTTTGCCCTGCGGACATTTTCCGTAACGATTCCGTCGGTCAAGAGATATATCCGAAACTTTCTGATAGACGAGTCCGTATTACCCATATGGCTGTCTATCAGCTCTATACAATCGACATAGTCCGTCGCTTCAGAGGCGTTCGCTTTAAGTTGCTTTCTGCAGGCAATGAAGTTTATGGCCGCATCAACAATGGGTCTTACGTCCGGCAACCCCATTTTCTCCGGAGTTTCGTCCCCGCAGTACTTTGTGACAAATAGATTCAGAAATCCATCAGCAATGGAAAATGAATACCCGTTGATGTGGCAATGTCTCTTTCCGGACAGTCCGTTATCAAAGAATGCAGGATTATAGTCGTCTATTAATTCCGACTGTTCCAGTTCAAATATCGCCCGTTCCGAGAAGGCCTCTTCACCAGTCTTCCCGTTCAACGCAAGTTCGTTCTGGATGTCAATTAAAAGCTCATCACGATACTCCAGAGCCTCTTGTTCCATCTGCTTCTTCTTATCGATTGTCATTATCGATCCTCCTTGAAAGCTTCAATTGCCGGAATGCTAATAGAATACTGGCATGTTGTTATAGCTGAATTTACACTATCTCTACGAAGGCAGGGAAATTGCGAATCAACTCTGTAGAAATCACGGCTGTACGTCTTAAATTTCTTTTTCTGATATTCCGGTTCTGTGTCGACATACTTTGACAGCAGTAATTTGTTTTCAAGTAAAGTACGCTCCGCAACATTTGTCGCTACATTTCTCGCATTATCTACGACATCTTTGAGCGAGTAGGCGTCTTCCTTATTTTCCGGTGCTTGATCTATTCTATAAACAACAAGGCAACCATCCTTCGCTGCGTCAAGCTGCTCTATTGACGATATACTTACCGTTGTAGAACTCACCTTGCAACTCTTTATCTCCGCCCACTGGTCAAAAAACTCGAAGTCCTTGTCAAGTTTGAATGGTCCGACCCAAGCGTCTATCGCGGCACCAAATCCTTTTTCCCCAGCAAAATACACAAGCGCCATAAGCTCTGCGGCGAGTCCCTGTTGCTCCTGCAACGACATAACACCTGGCCTCGTCCCCTTGAGTAGCGCCAACCATGCAGAGAATCGCGACAGAAGGCTTAACAGTGCCTGATCTCTGGTCTCCTTCCTCGTGGACTCAAACAAATCATAACAAAGTGTGTTGAACACATCCCTATGTTCTGGCGAAAGCAGAGAAAAAGAGAGATTTGCCTTGTTACCGGTCATAAACGAACGCACGTGTATCTGAGCTGTTGACGGTATATCGGAAACGCTGAATGTTTTACCAATGTCTTCGATCAGTAACGTCGGCCGACTTAGATTGTCGAGTCCAAAATATACCGAGAGCGGCAAGTCTGGATCTACAATAAAATACTTTTGCGGAGTTTTTTCTACTGTCGTTATCCGCGTCATAAACGTCTGGAAATCCATGCTTAGACCTCCGTTTCAGAGTTAAAATATTCTTGAAGCGACACTTCTTCGTAGGCACGTCGCGTAAAGTAGAATTCCTCCTCCACCTGATCATCTTTTGATCCTGGAAATCCAAAGCTCAAAGCAAAGAAATCCTTTGCTACGGGTTCGCCTACGGATTCCTCGCAGAGCGAAGACATCGTGACATATTGCAAGACAAGAAGCGGCCTTTTACCGAGCATCTTCGCTTCTTGGAGATAGAAGCTGTCAGGTGGTTCACGCCGTTCGTTCCCGCGTATCGAGCGAAATCTGGCGACCGCCTTTGATCGCTCATCCGACTTCAAGATATACCCCATGACACCTCCAGAAGTCACCTTCAGCTTCGTGCCACTGACCACAATTTCTCTGCCAGAATTAGTGACGGCGAGTTTGCGCGCCGATCTTTTCACTGCAAACGGCAACCGTCCATCGTCATCAAAACCATCGTTTGCACAAGCTACCGCCACATCCCAGT
>ONJN01000032.1 GCA_900318155.1 uncultured Eubacteriales bacterium | reverse complement strand
TACGCAGATGGTCGATACTAATCTTAAGAGCTTTGCCACCGCAGGCTTTACTTCCTATAAGGCCCATGTTGCCGGTGACGCGAATGTTCCGGGCAGTATCATGGAGAAACCGGATGATCTGAAAGTTGCTGACGAGATGGTGGAATGGCTCCTCGCCTGAGCGATTTCATAATTATAACTGCTGCAATCGCCGTATCATTGAGGCAGGATCCAATTACACCCTGTCTGGTAAAGTGAAGGCAACCACAGCCGGAAGCTATACAGCAAAGGCAACACTTAAGACAAATGCCAACTAAACTTACAAAATGATACGGCTAAGTCTTCCTTAAGATGAGAGTCGGTTGGAGAAATCTGACCGGCTTTTTTACAGTTGTTCTGATTCCTGATGATTGGTGTCAGTTCATTACTGATAATCAGGAAGCCTTCACCTGCAGCGCGTTTTTATGTTAGAATATGTGAAGAAACACGGAATATGTGAGGACGAAGAGAATGATTCGAAAAGCGACCGTCAGTGATTGTGCCAGGATATATGATTTGATTTGTGATATGGAACGCAGAGAACTGCCTTTCGATCGATTTCAGAAAATCTACAGAGATCAGCTCGATAACAGGCATTTCTATTGTCTTGTCAATGATCAGGATGGTCGTGTGATCGCTGTTCTGAATCTGAGGGTTGAGGAGCAGCTGCACCACGCGGAATTCATTGCCGAGATTATGGAATTTGCGGTTGAAACGGCTTTCAGAGATCAGGGGATCGGGAAGGCCATGTTGGAAGAGGCATGTCGTATCGCCGGAGAACAAGGCTGTTCACAGATAGAAGTTGCTTGTAATCAGCTCCGGAAAGACACACATCGGTTCTATCTAAGGGAAGGGATGCATAATTTCCACTTTAAGTTCTCAAAACCGTTGGCAGAGAACGACAGTGCTGAAAATGCAATCGGCAAATAGACGAATTCCACTTTTGATAAACGCACCACGGCTCCCGCATTGACATCACCGATCGTGGGAGTGCGGGAATGGTTGTAGATATTACGTCGAAGAGGGCGCTAGGGACTTATGAATATAACACAGAAATTTTATGATAATATGGCTGATCAGTACGACAAACTATTTCTCGACTGGACGGACACAACTATTGAGCAGGCGGATATCCTGAATGCAATTTTTAATGATTATGGATTTGACTGCAAGGCAAATGTTCTTGACTGTGCCTGTGGGATAGGCACGCAGGCGATTGGTCTGGCTGCCCTCGGATATTCTGTGACTGCGTCAGATATCAGTGACGGAGAACTTGCTGAGGCAAAAGACAGAGCTGAGAAGAATGGCGTAAAGATTCTCTTTGAGCATGCGGATTTCTGCGCTTTGTCTGACATCTTCTCTGAGCAGTATGATATCGTGATTGCAATGGATAATGCGCTGCCGCACATGCTGACAATCGAGGCATTGGAGATGGCTGTCAGGAGTATTATCAGTCAGGTCAAACCGGGCGGTATCTTTGTGGCCAGCATACGCGATTATGACAGCATATTAGCAGATAAGCCGCCGTATTCGCCGCCATACATTCATAAAACAGACAAAGGGCAGCGTGTATCTTTCCAGACATGGACCTGGAATGATGACGTTTACCATCTTGTTCAGTATATCATTGATGATGAGGATACGCTTCAGGTGAGCAGGTTCAAATGTGAATACAGAGCGACTCGAAGAGAAGAACTGACGAACTTGCTCATGGCAAATGGATGCAGTAAAGTGGACTGGAAGTTCCCGGAGGAAACCGGATTCTATCAGCCGATCGTTGCGGCGAAAAAGTGAATGGAAAGCGCTATGGCATCAAGCAAAGAATAGCTGGAATACATTTTGGATCAGTTTTCAGAAATCGACGGAAACCGAGTCGTAAGAACCCATAGTCCGGGCGCGATCAAAGCGGCAGAAACAGTGACAGACCTGACACTACCGAGGCAGATTGGGAGAAACCAGATGAATTTTAAGACATTGATGAATACAAGTGAATATGACTTCCTAAAGACAAATGAGCGTCTTGGCAACAGGATTATGCTCCTTGGCCTTGGCGGCAGCTATGCCTATGGAACCAACTACGAAGGCAGTGATATCGACTTTCGTGGTGTTACTCTTATGATGCCTTCGGATCTTCTGGGCCTTACTAAGTTCGAACAGTATGAAGATGATAAGACCGACACGGTTATCTATGGATTCAATAAACTTGTGAAGCTTCTTTTGGAATGCAATCCGAATACCTGTGAAATACTGGGGTTGGATGAGGAGCAATATCTTATCAAAACGGATCTTGGCCAGGAACTGATCGACAACACCAGACTCTTCCTTTCTAAGCGAGCAATTAAATCCTTTGGCGGGTATGCGAATGCGCAGCTTCGCAGATTGCAGAATGCTATAGCCAGGGATACTCTTCCGCAGTGCGATAGGGAGAAACATATCCTGAAGTCGGTTATGAATGTCCTGGATGACTTCAACCGCAGGAATATGGCCAGCGACAAAGGCCGTGTGAAACTTTACATTGATCAGGCAGAGAATTCGGAACTTGAGACAGAAATCTTTGTAGATGCGGATTACAAGCATCTTCCGTTACGTGACTATACGGATATGTGGGGAACCATGCGGACGGTGGTTCGTAATTACGATAAGATCGGAAAGCGCAGCAAGAAGAAGGACGACAACCGTCTGAACAAGCATGCCATGCACCTGATCCGGCTCTTTATGATGGCCATAGATATTTTGGAAAAGGGTGAGATCAGAACGCATCGAACAGATGATCTGCCACTTCTTCTTGCTATCAGAAAAGGCGATTACATGCAGGCGGACGGTACTTTTTCTCCTGCTTTTTATGAAATGCTCGAAGAGTATGAGAGAAAATTCGATGAGGCTTCGCTTTCGACAATGCTTCCGGATAATCCTGATATGGATAAGGTAGAGAAGTTTGTCATGCGAATTAACAGATATGCTGTTACTGGTGAACTAAGATGAGAGATATACAGAAAGAGATCAACGATAAGTTAAATGAAATTGAAGAGAAAAAAGGCGTTCGTGTTCTTCATGCAATCGAGTCCGGAAGCAGGGCATGGGGATTTGCCTCTCCGGACAGCGATTATGATGTTCGTTTTGTTTATGCGAGAAAGAAAGAGGATTATCTGCGTCTTGATGAGCTGAAAGATACGATTGACTGGCAGTTGGATGAGGTCTTTGATATCAACGGATGGGATCTGAAGAAAGCCTTAAAACAGTTTGCCAGGGGAAATGCTACTCTGTTTGAGTGGAGCGGATCACCGGTTGTATACCGAACCACAGACGAGTGGGCGAAAATTCGTAAGATTTCCGAACAGTACTTTTCGGAAAAGGCTGCTATCTACCATTATTACGGTACTGCGAACCACACGTTTCATGATTATCTCCAGGGCGAAACCGTAAGATACAAGAAGTATTTTTATGCGCTGCGTCCGCTTCTTGCAGCAGTGTATATAGAGAAATATCATGTGGCGCCGCCGGTATTGTTTGATGAATTGATAAAACTGGATTTGACGCCTGAACTTCGGAAAGCAATTGATGAACTTCTGGAGATCAAGAAGCAAACCACAGAAAAGGATGAAAGCCCTCAGATGCCTGCAATCAGAAATTTTATCGAGACTGAACTCATAAGGCAGAAAGAAATAGCAGATAGTATGGCGGATGACCGTAACAGGGACTGGAGTGCTTTAAATCTGCTGTTTCGTGATGTGATGGGGTACTGATGTGGCTGCTGAAGAACAATCCCGGTTGTTGTGATACCTCTTTGTATACAGCAAGAAAGATTGGGGCTTGACTCTCATACTGCGGCAGGCATTATCTCGGGATTTATAGAAAGGTTTTACTTAAGAATTTAATTGTAAATGAAGGTGTAGTATGAAAACAGTGTCTGACTTTATTGGAAAATATATGGCGATTATTGTTCTGGCTGTTAGTGTGCTCGCGTTGTTCAGGCCAGCGACGTGTTTGTGGATCCAGACCGGATGGATTAATTATTTGCTGATGATTGTGATGTTCGGTATGGGATTAACAATGAAAGCAGGGGATTTTGCCATCGTTTTTACCAGACCAAGAGATGTGATCATCGGATGTATGGCACAGTATCTGATTATGCCTGCCCTTGCTTTTGGACTGGGAACAATCTTTGGTTTAAGTAAAGAACTTCTTGTCGGTGTGATTCTGGTAGGTACATGTCCCGGCGGAACATCGAGCAATGTTATAACATATCTTTCAAATGGCGATACAGCGCTGTCAGTCGGAATGACAAGTATCAGCACTTTGCTTGCTCCGTTTCTTACTCCGGTATTAACATATTTATATCTGCGGACATCTGTGACAGTGGATGTGAAATCTATGTTCATCTCTATTGTTCAGGTCGTTCTGATCCCAATCGGACTGGGGATACTGGCCAATAAGGTTTTTGAAAAACACACGACAAAGGTGAAAGATGTGCTGCCTGTTGTTTCCATTACTGCGATATGTCTTATCGTAGCGGCAGTTGTGTCTCATAACAGTGAGAGTATAATGACAACAGGAGCGTTGATCCTCATCGTTGTTATCTTTCACAACCTTCTTGGATATCTCTTTGGATATCTGACAGGCGTTGTATTCAAGATGAATATCCCCAGAAAGAAGGCGATTTCGATTGAAATCGGGATGCAGAATTCAGGACTTGCCACAACACTTGCAGCAAGCGCTTTTCCAAATCTGGCCATGGCAACAGTTCCGGGCGCGATATTCTCTGTCTGGCATAATATTTCCGGAGCCATCCTTGCAGGTTTTTATCGAAGAAGAGATCGGGCGCGTTATAAAGAAAACTAAGGTAAATTTCGGCTTAAGGAGATGGCGGATTGAACAATTCGGAACTTTATAAGGATCAAGGTTAAGGTGAAAAAAGGAGTCAGAATCATGCTGAAAAAACTAACAATTTTATTACTTGTACTATCTATAATCATTGCGTGCACTGCGTGCGGATTTAAAAAACAGACAAATAGTGCTGAGAACAAAAAAGATATCGAAAACACAGAAGCGGCGGACGGCGGCTGGGAGATTACAGACAATAAAGCTGCGAAGCTGCCGGAAGAAGTACAGGCTGCTTTTAACAAAGCGATAAAACATTTCACAGGAAGCAAACTAAAGCCCGCGGCATATATTGCAAGCCAGGTTGTTGCCGGAACAAACTATATGATTCTTTGTGAAGCGGAAACAACGACAGAAAAGCCAGTTAAGTCATATCAGATGGCGATCGTCTACGCAGACCTGAAAGGAAATGCGAAACTTACATCAATCAAGGATTTTGATCTGGCAGCATATACCGAGGGAAATAATACTGAGATCAGTGGCGAGCAGCTTGCAGGAGGATGGACTGTCCCTGACGATGCCGTTGGATCTGTGATCTCCAGGGAAGCAAAGGACGCTTTTGATAAAGCAACCAGGCAGTTTACAGGATCAGACATTGAGCCCCTTGCGCTGCTCGGAACACAGGTCGTCGCCGGCACCAGGTATGCATTCATTTGTAAGAGCACACTGACAACCAAGGAACCGGTGAGTGGGATTCAGATTGTTACCGTATACGCTGACCTGAAAGGAAATGCTGAAATCACGAATATCAGCACAATTGATCCGGCCGATTTCAACGAATAGTAATTGTACGGATTCGACAGTTTTAGAGGCAGATTAATATGGATAGTAAGACAAATGTTAAAAAAAGAATTCTGAAATACATGCCTTTTATATCTGTGGTCTTTGTCCTGGTATGCGGAATAATCGGGTGTATTTTCCTGCAGCAGGTGAAAACGGAACAGAAAGAAATCCATGTTGCCGTGAACGGAAGCGATGAGTCAGGCAAAGGGACGCAGGACGCGCCTTATGCAACTGTTTCCGCCGCGGCTGAGGCGTCGCCTGATTCAATAATTATCGTACACAAAGGAGATTACGATCCTGTTCAACTCGGCCCGGAATGCTCAGGCAGTAAAAAAAATCCGACGACCATTCGTCCGGCCAAAGGTGAGAAAATAGTTATCCACGCCAAAGGAAGAAAAGGGATCTCTCTCGTTAATGCCAGTCATATTACTGTCGAGGGTCTGGAAATCGATGGCGGTACGCACGGTATTTACTATGAAAGTACTCGCGAAGCCGGACAGCCGCTGACGGATATCCGCGTTAAAGGCTGCACGGTCCATGGCGTTCGGGGAACACACGGCATTTGTGTATATGCCCGTAACGACCTCGCGCCTGTTCGGGATCTCGCCATAGAAGACTGTGAAGTATACGACTGCGAGTGTGGTTCCAGTGAGTCAGTGGTTCTTAATGGGAATATTGACGGATTCATTCTCAAGGACAATATCATTCATGATAATAATAACATCGGAATCGATATGATCGGGTTTGAAGGAACGGCGAAACACCCGGATAAAAGCAGCGACAGAAATGAATATGAAGTCGATATGGTCCGAAATGGCGTCTGTTCAGGCAATGTTGTTTATAATATCAGCACAAAAGGAAACCCGGCCTACCTTGAAGATGGGGAATATGATCTGTGCGCTGACGGCATCTATGTCGATGGTGGTCAGAACATAGAAATATACAACAATTTTGTGTTCAATTGTGATATTGGTCTGGAAGTCGCAACAGAGCACAGCCCTGATAAGAATGAGCTTTTTAGGGTATCAGGAGTCCATGTACATGACAATGTGATCGTTGACTGTACAGGTTGGACAGGCCTCTGCTTTGGAGGTTATAACAAAGATCTTGGGTTTACTGAGGACTGTGTGTTTGAGCATAATACGCTTGTGGACAATGCGGCGCAGATCGGCGTCCAGCGTAGCAGGAACAACCGGATATCCGCCAACCTTATTATCGGGGGAGGAACCGCCGTTGAATACAGTGAAGACTGCAGAAAAGAAGATATGATCAATGATATCAGCGGTAATGTGTGTGCTGAAATCGGGGATGAGGAGAGTTGGAAACCCGAATATGGAAAGGTTTATACCAATAGAAAAGAAGCCGTGAAGGATTTTCATTCACTGATTCATGATATCGGTTCACGCTACATTCCTGACGAGAAGATGATGAAGGTTTATAAGATTCAGATGAAGCAAAGTCATGCGCATTGACAATAGAAAAAAGCGGAAAATGATATAATGATTTCAGGTGGTTATTTCCAATAGGAAGCCCATTGGAAATATTGAAATTTCAATGAAAAAGCAGTTGATAATTAAGGAGGTAAAAAATGGATTCTAGTCTTGCATTGATTATCGTTGCAGTTGTTGTGATCTGGTGGATCCTGGAGATCATCGGAAACTGGAAACTGTTCAAAAAGGCTGGCAGAGCCGGATGGCTCAGCATCATCCCGTTCGTAAATATCTATACCGAATACAATCTTTGCTGGAAGGGAAGCCGCGGGATTCTGTTAATCATTGCGTTGATAGTTGCGAACAGTATTACGCCGGCGGCCGCAGAAAGCTCTGGCGCAATGATGGTCGTAGCCGGTATTGCGTCGATCGTCGCGATCTATCTGCAGATCGTTGAGAGCCATAAGCTTGCAAAGGCTTTTGGCAAAGGCATGGGCTGGACGATCCTTCTGATCATCTTTGACCGTCTCGCCAGAGTCATACTTGGATTCGGAAGCGCGCAGTATGTCGGCAAGCGGTGAAGACGGTGCTCAGGAAACTATCGGTATGAAACTGCAGTATTGTCGGAAGGAAGCTGGACTGCTTTTAGAAAATACG
>ONJN01000111.1 GCA_900318155.1 uncultured Eubacteriales bacterium | reverse complement strand
GGCCGGCATCGGGGCTCCTGACAGTCGAGCCGGGTTTTGTCATCTGCATGTGCATACGGAGTACAGCCTCCTGGACGGCGCGGCGCGGATTAAGGATATTGTCGCCCGCGCCAAAGAGCTTGGTATGGATTCGCTCGCGATCACGGATCACGGATCGATGTTCGGCGTGATCGATTTCTATAAAGAATGTAAGAAGCAGGGGATCCGGCCGGTGATTGGCTGTGAGGTTTACACGGCGGCGCGTCTGATGACGGATAAGGATCCGGAGAAGGATAAGTATCAGGGGCATCTGGTGCTGCTGGCAAAGGATAACGCCGGTTACCGGAATCTGATAAAAATCGTGTCGGCCGGCTATACGAAGGGATTTTATTACAAGCCCCGTATCGATAAAAATGTGCTGAGAGAGCACTGCGGGGGGATCATCGCTTTGTCGGCGTGCCTCGCGGGAAAAGTCCAGCGCTGCCTGATGAACCGGGACTATGAAGGCGCCCGCCGTGAGGCGCTGGAGCTGCGTGAGATTTTCGGCAAAGGGAACTTTTTCCTGGAGATTCAGGATCAGGGGCTCGATGAAGAGCATTTCATCAATCCGTATCTTTGCCAATTGTCGGAGGAGCTGGGGATCCCGCTTGTCGCGACGAACGACGTTCATTACGTGCGGCGGGAGGACGCGGAAGCGCACGATGTGCTGCTCGCGATCCAGACGGCGACCGGCATCCATGACCCGGACCGGATGCGTTTTCCGAACGATCAGTTTTATCTGAAGAGTGAAGCCGAAATGCGGAAAAATTTTTCCGGGCTGGAGGAGGCCTGCGACAATACGCAGAGAATCGCGGAGCGCTGCAATGTGGAATTTACGTTCGGCGAGTATCATTTGCCGGAGTTCCGGCCGCCGGCGGGGAAGACCAACGAAGAGTACCTGCGGGAGCTTTGTCGGGAAGGACTGGTGTTCCGCTATGGGGACGGCGCGGAGGAACTGCGCGATCGGCTGGAGTACGAGCTTTCCGTCATCGAATCGATGGGCTACGTGGAATACTTCCTGATCGTCTGGGATTTTATCAGTTTCGCGCGTGACCGCGGCATCATGGTCGGACCGGGGCGCGGGTCGGCGGCGGGCAGTCTCGTCGCGTACTGCCTCCGGATCACAGACATCGACCCGATCCGCTATAATCTGATCTTTGAGCGGTTCCTGAACCCGGAACGCGTCAGTATGCCGGATATCGACATCGATTTCTGCATTGAGCGGCGCGGCGAAGTCATCGACTATGTGCGGGAAAAGTACGGAAACGACAATGTTTCACAGATTATCACCTTCGGAACGCTGAAAGCCCGGGCCGCGATCCGTGATGTTGGAAGAGCGCTGGAACTCAGCTACGCGGACACCGACAAAGTCGCCAAAGCTGTTCCGTTTGAACTCGGCATGACGCTGGACAAAGCCCTCCGGGTCAGCCCGGAACTGAAAAAAATGTACGATGAGGATGACCTGATCAGAAAGGTCATCGACATGTCCGTCGCTCTGGAGGGTATGCCGCGCCACGCGTCTACGCATGCGGCCGGCATCGTGATTTCAAAGCTTCCGCTCGACGAGTACGTGCCGCTTTACATGTCGGACAAAGGGCTGGCCACGCAGTTCAATATGACGACGATTGAAGAGCTCGGGCTTCTGAAAATGGATTTTCTGGGCCTGCGCAATCTCACGGTCATACGCGACGCGCTGGAACTGATCCGCAAGGACCGCGGCATTGAGATTGATTTCGCGGAAATGGGTTATGACGATCCCGGAGTCTATAAAATGATCGCCGACGGCAATACGGACGGTGTCTTCCAGCTGGAAAGCGCGGGGATGACTTCTTTTATGAAAAGCCTGAAGCCGACCTGCTTTGAAGACATCGTGGCAGGTATATCGCTCTTTCGGCCGGGTCCGATGGATTCGATCCCGAAGTATATAGAAAACAAGAAGGATCCGTCCGGGGTCCGGTATGAAACGCCGGAACTCGCGCACATCCTTGATGTTACGTACGGATGCCTCGTTTACCAGGAACAGGTCATGCAGATCGTCCGCGATCTCGCGGGATACAGCTATGGCCGTTCGGACCTGGTGCGCCGCGCGATGAGTAAGAAAAAAGCCGACGTCATGATGCAGGAAAAACGCAATTTCATTTTCGGTCGTGACAATGAAGACGGAACGGTCGACGTGCCGGGCTGCGTCCGAAACGGGATTTCGGAAGCGGCAGCTGAAAAGATCTTTGCCGATATGGAGACTTTTGCGCAGTACGCGTTCAATAAATCGCACGCGGCGGCGTACGCTGTGCTCGCGTTTGAGACCGGGTACCTGAAGCGCTATTATTCTGTCGAATTTATGGCGGCGCTGATGAGCAGCGTGATGGGCGACATGCGGCAGATTTCCCGGTATATACGGAACTGCGAAGAACTCGGCATTGAAGTGCTCCCGCCGAGCATTCATGAAAGCGACAAAAAGTTCACCGTCGCAGGCGGCCGGATTCGTTTTGGCCTTCTCGGCGTGAAAAATGTGGGCGAGCACGCGATCGAGGAAATCATTCACGCTCGTGAGACAAAAGGGCTTCCGAAGGACATTTTCCGTTTTATTCAGGATATCGATGTGAGCATCGTCAATAAAAAGGCGGTGGAAAGTCTGATCAAAGCCGGCGCGCTCGACTGCCTGAACCCGAACCGCGCCGCGCACCTGGCAGTCTATGAAACCCTGATCGAATCGGCGCAGAATGAGGCGCGGCGCAACATCGCCGGGCAGGTATCGCTGTTCGATCTGGATGTCGCGGGAATTAACGATTATGATATGATGGTAAAGCTGCCTGAGGTAAATAACTTTGAACGCAGAGCTCTCCTGGAACTGGAAAAGGATATGCTGGGTGTGTACATCAGTGGCCATCCGCTCGACGAGTACACCGAAGTCATTGAACAGACCGTAACAGTTACCAGCCGGGATCTCGCTGAAGTGACGACCGATCTTCCGGATGATGAGGAGGACGGCGCGATTTCGGAGACAGGCTTCCAAGGTGCGGCGGAGCCGCAGAATCCCGTCTATGACGGTATGAAAGTCGTCGCGGCGGGCATCATCACCGGCAAAAAGAATCTTTTTACCAAAAAGAATCAGATGATGGCCTTTGTCGACCTGGAAGATCTGTACGGGCAAATTGAAATCGTCGTTTTTCCGAATGTTTATGAGCGATATCAGGCGGTTGTTGAAACGGATCGGGTGGTCGTGATCACCGGCAGGCTCAGCTTCAGAGAAGGTGAAGCACCGAAAATGATTGCGGACGCAATTTTTGATATTTACGATGCGCGGGCCGGGACGGCAGGGCGGAATTACGCCGGCGGCCGGACAGATCGGTCCGCGCGGCAGGGCTATAACGTCGGCCGGACTGACCAGGCGGCGCGGCGGAGTTATTCTTCTGATAATTATACTTACGACGGAATGCTGCCGCCGGATGATCTCTATGAAGCGCTGCCGCCGCAGTCGGATCCTTACGACCGGCCGGAGACAACTGGAAGCAAGTCGACCGATCCAGAGACAGCTGAAAGTCATCCTGCCGGTGCTGAGGCGGTCATTAAAGTCCGGATTCCGGAAAACACGGACGAAAAGCGCGTGATGGAGACACTCGCGGAACTCTTTATCCGGAACAGCGGCCCGGTCACAGCGTATATTTACAGGCCGAATGGTAAAATTATCAGCACCGGCGACGGGGCCGGTATCAGTCGTACGGAAGAACTGAAAGCGGCGTTGGAGGAGCTGGTCGGACGGGAAAATGTAAAATTCGGTTTTTTACAATGAATCCGGATCAATATAGTAACGATCAAAAGAAAGAATAAGGTTCGATATAACAGACGCCGGATATCCCCCGCCTCTACGTTTTACGAAGGCGGCGGGTTCTATATTCGAACGTCGGTGGCGGGTATCAATCCCCCACCGACGCTCTCAGGAGC
>ONJN01000110.1 GCA_900318155.1 uncultured Eubacteriales bacterium | reverse complement strand
TATAAGCTTCTTTTCATAAAGCGACTGGGCAATGTTCAGCGTATCCTTCGCAGAATAACCGAGTCTCTTGTTTGCGTCTCTCTGCAACGCCGTAAGGTCATACAAAAGAGGAGCCTGATCCTTTTTTACTTTGGTTTCCACCTTTTTGCAGACCGCGCTTTTATTGAGACAGTCTCTCAATATTTCTTCTGCTTTGCTTTTGTCGCTCATCTTATCCGATGTGGCTGTAAAATCATCGCAAGTCAGTTCAACCTTATAGAACGGCTCGGAAACGAACCCGTCAATTTCTTTCTGCCTGTCGGCAAGCATGGAAAGCACGGGAGATTTCACTCTCCCGACATTGAGCGTTCTGTGGTATGTAAGAGAGACTTTTCTTGAAAGATTGATTCCCACAAGCCAGTCTGCTTTCGCTCTGCAGAACGCCGACTCGTAAAGATTATCGTATTCATATCCGTTTCTGAGGTTTGCAAACCCTTCACGGATTGCCTTGTCTTCCATAGATGAAAGCCAGAGTCTTTTCATCGGTTTTCTGCATCCTGCCATATAGTAGATAATACGGAATATGAGTTCTCCTTCTCTTCCCGCATCGCAGGCGTTAATTACTTCGGTAACATCGGACCTGCTCATAAGTTCTTTAAGAATGTCAAACTGCTGTTTGCAACCTTCTATGAGCTTGTGCTCAAACTTACCGGGAATAATAGGAAGATCTTCTGCTTTCCACTTTGTATACTTAGGATCATAGGCCGAAGCGTCTTTCAGCCCGAAAAGATGACCTCTTGCCCATGAAACGATATAGCCGTTTCCTTCCATATATCCGTTTTCACGGTTATTTACTCCGAGAACTCTGGCAATATCCATACCTACGGATCTTTTTTCGGCGATTATCACTTTATATCCCATTCGTCATCCTCCGTTGATATTTCATATACATCGCAGATTTCTTCATTCCTCTTAATGCAAGGAATTTCAGGCTCCTTCGGCTTTTTGAAGATATCTCTCAGCCGCAGAACAATATCAGCGCTGCATACGATAATAAGAGCCACGGATATTACATTATCAACTGTTTTCATCATTGTTTTCCTCGCTTTCAAAGTAATCCGCTTCGGGTTGTGAAGGATAGCCGATGTCCTGCGGTTCGTCATCGTCATCCTCATTTTCGTTCTTTTCCTTGGGTTCCGCTTTTCTTACCTTGAACCAGTAAAATGCGAATCCGCCGGCTCCGGCTACAAGGACAAACAGGAGCAATGCGCCGCTGCTTGATTTCTTTTCTTCCTTTTTATCTTTGTCTTTTTCTGCCGATTCGGTGGATTCCTCTTCGGTAGGCTTTTCGGTAGTTGTGACGGTTACTTCTTCGTCGTTTATAAGTGCCATAAGATCGGCTTCGTCAACGAGATTGAGAAGATAAACATTGTCGGTGTTGCCGTCACGGTCCACTACGATATAAAAGGTGTTGCCGGATTTTGTGGTTACAGTGAGAAACTGCTTCTGAGCGATTTCATCGCCGGTTGTCTTTTCCTCAAAATCATCAATAAGAGTAAGATTCCCGTCGGGAGTCAGTTCGTAGGTATTCTCCCTCGCGCTTTCCGGAATTGAAACGCTTTCGGTAGATACACTCACGCTCTCGATATAGTCGGGAATCTTCGTTTTTCCGCTTTCATCCGAAGCGTAGTAATCCGCCGCGAACGACGGAATTGAAAAAGCCGCCATTATTGCAATGACGGCGAGCAAACTGATTATTCTGTTTTTCATTCGTCTTTTCCTTTCTTCTTCATACTCTGAAGAAATTCAGCGAGCTGTTCGGGAGTCATATGATAAGCTTCCAGAACCTTTCCGTATTCGCTGTTGGTTATTGATGTGACCTGAACATCTATCTCGCTGATTCTGCTTTTAGCTTTTTGAATACGCTCCTCGTAGGTCGCTATCTTTGCGGTAAGCACTTTCTTTTCCTCGAGGAGCCTTTCTTTTTTCGGGGTCATACAATTCCTCCGTTTCGTTAAAATAAGTCTTCGCGGTTTCCTTTGGTCTCGTTGTAAATCGCATACATTTCCTGCTGCTCGGCAGTAAGAAGAGAAGATGCGGCTGCATCGATACCGTAGTTATTGAGAGTTACATAACAGATATAGTAATCGTAAGGAACTCTGACTCTGTATGTCACAAGGACCGAATAAGGATTTCCGTTGCCGTCGACATAGGTTTCGTATCTGTATCTCGTCTCATATCTGTATCGTGTTTCGCGCACTACTCTCTGGGAAAGAGAATACTGCTTGTTATATACGCTTCTCATCAGCCCCTGTTCCTGATTCGCCTGATAAGCGTCTCCCTTCTCTGCTGTGAGAAGAGAAGTCAGCTCGTAAGGATCATGGCCTATGGGATCGAGATAATAATGATACTCGTCATAACTGTGAGTCGATTCATAATTTGAAATCGTACTCTGAAGCTGAGTTTCGAGGCTTGTGTAATAATCGTCAGCGGCAATCATTTCCGCATCCTCGCTGGGATATGTGGTCGCACTGATCGCACCGCCGCCGCTTGAAACAAGCGCTCCGCCGGAAGAACCGAGCATGCTCATACCTATTATGAGGGCGAGAACAATTCCGCCGCCGACAAAAAGAATAACCTTATTGTCTTTTAATGCTTCGACAGCTTTATGACCTATCCTTTCCGTCGTATCCTTTGCCTTGCTTTTGACTGTCTCGGCAGCTGATGTAGCAGTCGCATTGGCAGTTGACGATGTACCGTGCTTTGCGGCATAGTATTCCTTCTTTATTTCCTGTTTCTGTTTCCAGCGGGAATATGGATTTGATTTGCTTTCGGGATTGGCTTCT
>ONJN01000001.1 GCA_900318155.1 uncultured Eubacteriales bacterium | reverse complement strand
GCTTCTGCAGCTTCAGCTGCAGCGGCTTCTTTTTCTTCCTTTCTGGCCTTTGCCCGCTCTTCGGCTCTGTCCTTCCAGTCTGACGCTTTGTCCTTCACTGTGCCCGCGGCCGATTTCAATTTTTCTTCAATTCCCGTCTTTTCAATCGCGTCACCAGCTTTTTCAGCGAAGCCGCTGGCCGCACTTTTTACTGTGCCCGCGGCCGACCTGATTTTATCGTCCAGACCGGTTTTCTCAATCGCGTCCTCGGCTTTGTCCTTCAGCTCGTCGGCTTTGCTCATCACGGAATCCACAGCCGATCTGACTTTGTCGTCGGATTGTTCTTTCTTTTCGCTTACAGCCTCTTCTCCGACTTTTTTCACACTGATCGTGATCACATCCGATCTGCTGAATCCGGCATCAAAAAGAAGCTGCTCGAACTGATCCGCAATTTCCCCTGCGTTACCTGAAAATACAACATGTTTTGCTTCTGTCTTAATACTCATTCTAAATCCCCCTTTATAACAGACATTCGCTGTGTCCCTGACATACAGGCACATCAGGAATTCCGATCCGACTTAAACAACAAACAGTTTCATTCAGTATACCACCGTTGCCAGACCTTAAGCAATATTTCTGACCAATTGTCAGCCGATAATCGGAATCCAATTGCACTCACTCCGCCGCTCTCATATAATAATGATAAGGTTTTTGCCGCGCCCCGGCCGCCCCCGAATCCGTTAATAATACGATGCAGCTTTCCGGGCCTTGCCGCGTCGGCGCGCCAACAACGCAACGCTTCGGCGGCGCAGCAATCCACAGAACCAACAATAAAACACTGCAACGATTCACGGATCCAGGGATCCAATGATTAAAAAAATAAAAGACTTAACTACTCAAAGATTGAAAACTGTAAGGAGATGATCATTTTGTCAATTCACATTGATAATAAAGCGCCGGTCGCCAAAACCGTACTGATGCCGGGCGACCCGCTCAGAGCAAAGTTTATCGCGGAGAATTTCCTGACGGATCCTGTCCGCTACTCAGAAATCCGCAATATGTACGGTTATACCGGAACATATAAAGGCGTGCCGGTCTCTGTTCAGGGCAGCGGCATGGGCATCGCGTCCATGGGAATCTATTCCTGGGAGCTTTTCAGCGATCACGGCGTCGAAAGCATTATCCGCGTCGGCACGGCCGGCTCTTTCAGCCCCGCGATCCACGTCGGTGACGTCGTACTCGGACTCGCCGCCTCCACCGATTCCAGTTATGTCAAAATGTTCGGCGTGAACGGAACGTATTCGCCGTCCTGCAGCTATGATCTGCTTTGCGAAGTCCAGGCCGCATCCCGTGAGGCCGGGATCCGGGTGACCGCCGGCAACATTTTATCCAGTGACCACTTCTATGAGGTCGATCCCGACTGGTGGAAGCCATGGCAGAGAATGAACGTTCTCGCCGTTGAGATGGAATCAACCGCGCTTTACTCGAACGCCGCTTTCCTGGGAAAAAAAGCGCTGACCCTGCTGACGGTCAGCGACCACTTTGTCCTCGATGAAATCGCCTCCGCCAAAGAGCGTGAAACGATGTTCACCGATATGATGAAACTCGCGCTGGAAGCCGCTGTCAGGCATGCACACGCGTGAAGCCGGCCGCCCCCGTCAGGCATCTGACACAGTCGTCCGTCCTAATAAAAAACGAACGCAGGTGACCGCGGGTGGCCGGTATTCAGATCCCGGCCGCCCGCTTCACCATCATCAGCTCTTCTATGGCAATGCAATGCCTGAAGCCCCCGCTTTTAACGCCTTCCACGCACTCCTGAAAATCCATCCAGCGCACACTGCCTACTTCTTCCTCCTGCAGGACAAAGTCCTTCTCTTCCCGGTCAAGCCACATGATAAAAACCCTTGTATACTGCCGGTCATGATAGTCTTTGCCAAAGAACCGGTCATCCCAGACAATTCTCCGGTCTCCGCAGACAATCAGATCTTCTGCAGCGGCCCGGACGCCCAGCTCTTCCTCCAGTTCCCGAAGCGCCGACGGAACAAAATCATCGCCCGCCGGGATATGCCCCGCGCTGGAAATGTCATAACAGCCTGGAAAAGAACTTTTTATCTCCGCGCGTTTCTGCAGAAGAATCTGCACAGCACGATCCTTTTTCCTCAGAAGCCACAGATGTGTCGTCCGGTGCGGCACGCCTTCCGCGTGCGCGATCTCCCTGTCGACAGTTTTTCCGGTCGGATTTCCATTTTCATCAACAATATCAAGATACTCTTTCATAGCGGCTCCGGTCAGTGGTTCGCCTTCACAGGGCCGTCGTGCTCATACGCGGGCATCGGCTTCAGCTTGAACGCATTGACACGCTGCTTCTGATCGATGCTTGCTTTAATATCCGGATCTTCACAGACGCCCGTGCGGATGTACCGATCCAGCGTTTCATATGTAAATCCAAGGCGTTCTTCATCTGTCAGCGGTGTGAGACCATCGATCGGCACTTTGAATACCAGCTCATTCGGCAGACCCAGTTCCACGCCGATGGCCCGAACTTCCTGCACCGTCAGATGAGACAAAGGCGAAAAATCGCCGGCGCCGTCTCCGTATCTGGTCGCGTAACCCACCCAGTCCTCAGACAGATTGCAGGTATTCGCGACCCGACCGTTCTTAGACTGTGCCACCGCGTAAACAGAAGCCATTCTAAGTCTTGCCGGCAGATTTATGATCGTCTGCTGTGAAGGTTCGATTCCGTTGGCCTTCATTTCATTAATTATTCCGTTATACGCATCCTGGATATTAACGATTACGTGGTCGATCCCCAGATGGGAAACCAGCAGTTTGGAAGCATCGATGTCAGCCTGTTCGCCATTCGGCAGGAGAACACCAAATACACGGTCTCTTCCGAGTGCCTCCACACAAAGCGCGGAAACGACCGAACTGTCTTTTCCGCCACTGACCGCAACGACAGCCGTGCAGCCTTTTCCGTTTTCTTCAAAGAAATCTCTAATCCATTCTACCAATTCGTCTTTGACCTTCGCCGGGTCAAAATTCGCATCAAAATAATCAGCCATAACCGGTTCCTTTCTTTCAACTAAACAGGCGCCTGATGTTCCCGCCTGAAATAACGGTACAATTATATCACTTTGTCATATATAATTCCACATCTTTGCCCTTTATATTGTGTTTTTTCACAAATAATCAATATTTTTTTGCAAAATGCGCTCAAAATGTATTGACAAAAGAAGTCTTTCAATGTTAAGATATCGACATTCAAAGAATAGAAAAACCTGTGACGAAGAGTAAGTAAGTTCCGATACTTGCAGACAGAGAACTGCCGGTTGGTGAGATGGCGGAATGTAAAGGCGGATCTGAATGGACTTCGGAGGGCGAGCTGAACGGGAGCGAACGGCAGAAGGCCGGACGACCGGAAAAGGTCAGTAAACGGTATAAGACCGAACCGGTATCAGTCATAAATGACAGAACCGGCACGATGCGGGACGTGTCCTAAATAAGCGAGACGGAGAGAATACTTCGTAAAAAAACACGCATATGATTGTATGCATGAGAGGACGTTTCACGTCAAGCCGGGTGGCACCGCAGGAGAAGATGACTATACTCCTGTCCCAGCAATATGGGACAGGAGTTTTTTACTGTCCCGGATATGCTTATTCACTGATTAATTAAAAATGGAAAAGGAGAACCGAAATGGCAGATAAGACAATCCCTTATAAGATTTATCTTTCCGAAGATGAACTCCCAAAGAATTATTACAACATGAGAGCGGACATGAAAGTGAAACCGGCTCCGCTGCTCAATCCGGGAACGCATGAACCGATGACAGCTGAAGAACTGGAACCTGTTTTCTGTGAGGAACTCGTACAGCAGGAACTGAACGACGACGACCGGCTGATCCCGATTCCGGAAGAAATCCAGGACTTCTACAAGATGTACAGACCGGCGCCGCTGGTACGGGCTTACTGCCTTGAGGAAAAACTGCAGACGCCGGCAAAGATCTACTATAAATATGAAGGAAACAACACGAGCGGAAGCCACAAGCTGAACTCCGCGATCGCGCAGGCATACTACGCCAAAAAGCAGGGCCTGAAAGGCGTAACGACTGAGACCGGCGCCGGCCAGTGGGGTACAGCCCTTTCCATGGCGTGTTCGTATTTTGACCTCGACTGCCAGGTATACATGGTAAAGGTATCTTATGAACAGAAAATCTTCCGTCGTGAAGTCATGAGAACGTACGGCGCTAGCGTGACCCCGTCCCCTTCCGATACGACCAATGTAGGACGTCAGATCCTCGCTGAGCATCCGGGAACAACCGGAAGTCTCGGATGCGCGATTTCAGAGGCTGTTGAAGCAGCGACTTCACAGGAAGGCTACCGCTACGTACTCGGAAGCGTTTTGTCCCAGGTACTTCTTCACCAGAGCATCATCGGTCTTGAGACAAAGACTGCTATGGATAAGTACGGAATCACGCCGGATGTCATCATCGGATGCTGCGGCGGCGGATCCAATCTCGGCGGACTGATTGCTCCGTTTATGGGGGAAAAGCTGAGAGGCGAGAAGGATTACCAGTTCATCGCGGTTGAGCCGGCATCCTGCCCGAGCCTGACGCGCGGACAGTACGTATATGATTTCTGCGATACGGGACGCGTATGCCCGCTTGCCAAGATGTACACGCTCGGCAGCGGATTCATTCCTTCCTCAAACCACGCCGGCGGACTCCGCTATCACGGCGCGAGCACGGTCATCTCCGAGCTTTACGATCAGGGTTACATGGACGCCGTTTCTTACGAACAGACAGAAGTCTTCCAGGCCGCTGAGTACTTTGCAAGATGCGAAGGAATCCTGCCGGCACCGGAAAGCAGCCACGCGATTAAGGGCGCGATCGAAGAGGCACTGAAATGCAAAGAGACCGGCGAAGAGAAGACGATCCTCTTCGGACTGACCGGAACCGGATACTTCGACCTGACAGCTTATCAGCAGTTTAATGACGGTACGATGACTGACTACATCCCTACTGACGAAGAGATCGCGGCAGGACTCGCGGGCGTTCCTCAGTTCCCTGGAAATGAAGTAAAATAACTTTTGAGTGAAAGACCAGGCAATGAGCGTAATCAGCCCGGCGACGAAGATAATAACCGGGCAGGAAGCGGGTGAACTCACCCGCTTCCTGCCCGGATTCTTTTCCTTTTTTGTGCCCGGCAGAAATCGTATGCCTGCCTGAACAAAATGCAGTCTATTCTTTATAATTCTTCAACATGTACCGGACGATTTTTGCGCAGTTGGCCGCGGCCTTTGCTTCAAATTTCTTGTAATCAACAACTTCCGTCTCGTCCGGCTTGTCAGAAATGGCACGAATGACCACAAAAGGCGTCTTATTCAAATAGCAGGCCTGCGCGATCGCTCCGCCTTCCATCTCACAGCACATTCCGCCAAAGTTGGAAATAATCCTTTCCTTTTGCTTTTTTGTAGAGATAAACTGATCCCCCGAGCACACCCTGCCTTCAAAGGCTTTGATTCCTGGTGCTGATTTCTTTACCGCTTTAACCGCGGCCGCTCTCAGGGATTTATCCGCCGGGAACGAATAACGCTTTGTGTAAGGAATTTCTCCTTTTTTAAAGCCAAGGACTTTCACATCAAAATCGTGCTGGACTGCGTCAGTCGAAACTACGATATCGCCTATGTCGATTTTATTATTCAGGGAACCCGCAACGCCGGTGTTAATAATCTTTGTGCAGCCGAAATCATTGATCAGTGTATTGGCACAGATGCCTGCGTTCACTTTGCCCATTCCACACTTGACAATTTCAACTTTTTTACCTTCGATCGTGCCCTCACAAAACTCCATCCCGGCTATTTTACTTGTTTTTTTAATGTCCGCAGCCTTCTTTAAGGTGGCTACCTCAACATCCATGGCGCCGATAATGCCAATTCTTTCTTCTTTCGTTCCGGTCTTATCTTTGTCACATCCGACAAAAAATATGCTGACAAAGATCGCCATTATACTGATTATCGCAATTGTTTTCTTTTTAATATCTGCCTCCGTTCTCAGATTCTTATTATTAAATCTATTCCCTGTTCAGCACCGCATCCTCGATCTGCGCCACCACAAAGAACAATACCCCTGCGACCGGCCAGATGATCCAGCTCCGGCCCCAGTCATTTGTCAAAAAGCTGTATGCAAGATACACCGCGGTGACCACACTCCAGTAAATACCTGCAACGATCCCTTTCTTTTTGCTCTTTTTCTTTCTTGAATAATCCCCTTCTTCAAGCAGTTTCTGATATCCGCTCCACATTATTGATACCCTGACGATTTGCCAGACGCCGATCGCAATCAATACAAGAGCAATGCCGACCCCGATCCCGCTCAGCATATTGTTTTTTATCAGCGCGCTTGCCATAATCGGAACAGCACTCAGCACACAGAGAATCACACCAATCGTTATCCCCGTCATGTGTTTATGTTCATATTCAGCCTTCCGTTCCTTCACCATTCCGGTCACGCCATATTCAGTATCAATGATTTCATTTTCCAGGTAATCGTATTCAGACAGCTGCATCCCGTTTTTCACAAAAAGGAACACGGCTGCCGCGATCATGATCATCAGAATTATGCTGCCGATGATCCCGCCCTGATCTTCTGACAAAGGAATCAGTCCTTCTTTGCCCGCCAGCGCCAGGATAATAACCGGGATCGGCGACAAAATGCAAAGCCACACACCCAGCGAGATCTGAGAGGATGCCTGCTCTGTAAGTGACAAAAATGTATTCGATTCTTCCATGCTCACACGGCGCACCGGTTCTTCGGTTCCGCTTATCACCGGCAAATCCTCCGCCGGCGCGGACTCCTCGATATCATCCCGCAAGAGATAATCTGTGCTGACACCGAAAAGTTCCGCCATTGCGATCACCTTATTCAGATCAGGCGCGGATTGCGCACCCTCCCATTTTGAAACAGACTGCCGGCTCACATTCAGCTTTTCCGCCAGCTGCTCCTGGGACCAACCGTTTTTCTTCCTTTGTTCGATAATTTTATCCGCCATAATCATAATGCACTTTCTCCTTTCGTAAGCAGGCCGGTCATCTGTTGACAGGCTGCCCTCCCTTTGATGATCATATCATACAAAAAACCCCAGTTGCAGGCCAGAAAGCGAGCTTTGCAATTTGTCAACCGGCAGTTGCAGTACGGTTCCATCAAAAAAATACTGTCAAAACACCTTAACATTTCGACAAACTGATTATTTACAACAGGAAGCACCTAACGGCCTTTATTGATTCAAACTGT
>ONJN01000132.1 GCA_900318155.1 uncultured Eubacteriales bacterium | reverse complement strand
TTTCATTTGCAGTGCTCTGCTAGGGCAAAGCACTGCTCATACTACAATTATTATAGTCTCGGATTGTTTTTTTGTCAAACAATCTTTAGCCCTGATCGGAAAGAATCAGACAAAACTTACAGTTTATCGTAACGGTGCAGGAAAGTTACAATATCCTTTCTCAATATATTGAATCCAACACCGAATTTGCCTTTATGCTCTCCGGAATTGTAGCCTTTTGTGATACTGTTCTTTGCAGCCCAGACAATCGGTTTCTGGTAATACTTTCCGCTGACGACATCCTTGAACTGGTAGTCCTTGTTCTTCAGATCAGCGGAAGTAACATCCTTAAATCCCTTCTGATAGATTTTTGCCATGCGGTAGATGAATGTTACGGTGTCTTCACGGGTTACGGTAAGGCCGACTCCGAATTTTCCTGCATTCGGACCAGAGGTGTAACCTTTGGTGATACCCTTCTCGTACGCCCAAAGAATGGGTTTGTAGTAGTACTTTCCTTTGACGGCATCTTTCAGCGGGCAGGAAGTGATCGTTGGTTCCGGTTTTCCTGCCTGTCTCCAGAGGAAGGTAATCATCTGCTCACGTAAACAATTTTCTTCTGCGCCAAAGGTGCCGAACTTTGCGGTGCCCTGGTCAGATGCGCTTTGATATCCGTTGGTGATGCCCTTTTCAGCAGCCCAGTAGACTGGAGCATACCAGTATTTGGAGGAGTCATCGACATCTTTGAACAGCACTTGGACAGTCATGCTTGCTTTCTTATTGCCGTCAGCTGTGGTTGCGGTGATGGTAGCTTTTCCGACTAATTTTCCGGTGATCTTACCGTTTGCATCCACAGTTACAATGCTATTGTCGCTGCTCGTATAGGTTACTTTCTTATTCGTCGCGTTGGCAGGAGCAACGGTTGCAGGGCAGGATTTTGTTTCTTCTACTTTAATGGTTACAGATGTATTCGCAAAGGACACGCCGGTGACGGGTACATTGCTTCCGTCATCGGACCAGATGGCGTAGAGGTCCATGTAGCTGGTCGGAACATAGGTCGTCGGGTCAATCGTTTCTCCGCTGCCGTCCGGTTTAGTATTCCACTCTACAAAGCGTTTTGTCGGATGCCATACAGATACTTCACCAATCGGAGAACCATCCGGAACCTCTACCAGCCAGTAGCTGATTGTCTTTTCGAGAGTTTCATCAAAGGTGCCGCCGTTTGCGTTGAAGTAAACCTCATAACCTTTGACAAAGATGCCATAGAGGACAGAATCCTGATCCGGAATATAATCCCAATCCAGAATCTCACCATCGATTGTTTTGCTCCAGCCCAGGAAGATATATCCTTCAGAACGGATGTAATCAACAGCAAGATAGTTCAATTCCTTTCCTTCGGCCATGAGGAATGTTGTTTCATCAGGAATATTGTCAAAATCATAGGACTCGCCGTTTTCAAATACGCCAAGTTTTCCGTAGTCCGGGTTATTTGTCCTGACTGTAAGTTCATGTCCCGGCGCGTAGATCGCGTGGAGAGTAATGCCGTCCTCGAAATCGCTGGCATATACACGGCCGTGTAAGATATCATCTTTTGAATTGGTCAGGCTCCAGCCTAAAAATGCCATGCCTTCCTGATTGGGTTTAGCGGTATACCAGTCGGGGCTGAAATAGGAGTCTGCCCGGATGGATGTCTGATATACCTGCTGCCCACCGTAGGTTCCGTCTCCGGCATCGAAAATGAGCGGAACGGATTTTGCCCAGATGACATACAGGTCCATTCCGTCTGTTAACACAGTGTCATACGGAAGAGCCGGCCCATCCGGGGTCATAGAACGGGTGAAAGTATCCTGATATTCCGGATCCGGAGATGTTGCAGGGTACCTGTAGGATATATCATTAAGAATTGTTCCTTTTTTCAGTTCCAATTCCAGCTCACTGACCTGGTTGCCGTAAGAATTTCTGAAATAAGCACCTTCCAGATTGGCATGCAGGGTAACGTGGATGCCTGTATCCCAGATAGCATATAGTTTTTTCCCGTCCAGGTCTTCGGTCATGGTGAGTGTGCCTATAGATGCACCGCCTTTTTCCCAGGACCATCCGGACAGTATCAGATCGGGAGTCGAAGCCGGAGGAGTGATATTATATGTACTAAGGTCAAAATTAATCGTCTGGCCAAGACGATAGATATAATCGGCTTCCTCTTGTCTTCCCCAGAAAAGACCGCCATTTCCGTTCATTGTGATACGGACGCCCTGGATCCAGGTGCAGTACAGGTCAAAGGAACTTGTGTCTTCTGTGATTTCGATCGTATCATAGACACGGTTTTTCAGGTCAGCATCCGAGTAATATGCGTCAAGGAGCCAATAGAGATTTCCGCTGCCTTCATGCCTGAAGTAATTTGTTGAA
>ONJN01000109.1 GCA_900318155.1 uncultured Eubacteriales bacterium | reverse complement strand
TTGGTGGTCGCAGTTCCGACATCACTTTTCTTTACGATAATGGCACACCGGCACAACAAATAAAACAGACCAACGATACCCGGGAGATCCTCTCCCGGGTATTTTTGTCATTTTCTGCAATAAATGTACTTTTTTTGCAGAGGTTATTGAGTGAATGGTGTTATACCAATATAATTTGCACAGGAATTTTCCTAAAGAGGGAATGATGAATTTAAAAGAGAGACAGTTCAATTTGATATTTCCGGTACTGATCCTATTGCCATTTTGTCTGCTAGGTTTATTTGTGTTTTGGAAAATCAGGCCATATTCCGTAAAGGAAATATATGAAAAGACGTGGTTGATCACTCTTCCTGATACCATCTCATTGTCGGAGGACCATACCCAAAATTCTTTTGATGGAGAAAATTATAGATATACGGTATTTGAAAACAAAGAGAATCAAATAATAGATTTGAGTTTTACTCGAAATGCAGGGGAAACGGATGATATATGCAGAGATGTTTTGAAGTTTTATGAAAAAGAAATATCTGATTTCCCTGATTTCGATAATTGTTTATATGTATTCACCAGAGAACGAAATAATAAAATTTTGGTGATCTTATATGATTCGAATTCGAAAAAGATCTATTGCTTTGTAAAACCGGAATAAAAGGAAGAAATTCGTAGAATTAATTTATTCCCGGGAGACACCTCTCCCGGGTGTTTTTATGCCTGAATCGGGTGCTTGTCTTGTGAATAAGACAAAAACAGGCCAATATTGTCTTGCACACAAGACAAAAATAAGGTAATATTGTCTTGCAGACAAGACAATATACTCTTTCGAACGGAGGATTATATGAACAGAGACATTCTGAAACAGGTAATAATTGATCAAAAAGAAGAATATCTGAGCAATCCGATGATCAGACGGGATGTTGTGTTGGAAGAGAACATAAATTACTGTTTTGTCGGAATAAGGCGAACCGGAAAATCATATATGATGTATCAGCAGATCCGAAATCTGACTGATTCAGGGATCTCTCTCAATGAGATTCTTTATGTGAATTTTGAAGATGAGCGTTTACTGGAAGTCAGTGCTGAAGATCTGAACGTGATCCTTGAGATAGGACTTGAAATGTCCGGAGAAGGTAAAAAGCCTTATGTATTTCTGGATGAGATCCAGATTGTCTCAGGATGGGAGAAGTTTGTCAGACGACTCGCTGATATGAAATACAGGGTAAATATTACCGGAAGCAACAGTAAGATGCTGAGTCATGAGATTGCATCAACTCTGGGTGGACGTTTTATGGTTGTTCAGGTATTCCCTTATAATTTCACAGAGTATCTGAATGCACTGGGCAGAAACAAAGATTATCATCAGGTTCTGAGCACCACGGATAAAGCGGATATAAGCAAATGCTATGAGCAATATGTTAAATACGGTGCATTCCCCGAACTGGTTGATATTCAGAAAAAGCGGGATTATCTGAACAATATATATCAGACCATCTATATAGGAGACATCCTGGCAAGAAACAATATATCCAACGATTTTGCCGTCAGACTGATCCTGAAAAAAATCGCAGAATCCGTAATGAAGCCGATATCATACAGCAGACTGACCAATATTCTGAAAAGCTCGGGAACCGCGATCGGAAAACAGACCGTTATCAACTATGTCGGATATATGATGGACTCCTATCTGCTTTTTGCTGTACAGAATTATGCGGCAAAACTTGTTGAAAAGGAAACTTCTCCCAAATACTATTTTATGGACACCGGATTTTTAGGCCTTCTCACTATGGATTCCGATACCGCTCAGCTGGAGAATCTGGTAGCCATAGAATTGATCAGACGCTTCGGTGCCGGAAATGTTTACTATTTCGAAAGCAATGTAGAGATTGACTTCTATGTTCCGGAGGAAAAACTGGCAATACAGGTAAGCTACAGCATTTCGAATGATGTGAGTACAAAAGAAAGAGAATTGAATGCATTCGATAAGCTTCAAAATCACCTTCCTGATACGAGATTTCTTCTGATCACGAACAGTGAAGAAACCGAGATTGAATATAACAATATTCATGTGGATGTTGTTCCTGCATGGAAGTGGCTGATGAAGTGAAAGGTATTATTCCGGTTTGAATCGGAATGAATTCTGTGATTGGCTTGATATTCCTTATCGTACATTGCAGGAGTGGGAGCGGGGAGGAAGAGTGATGCCTAAATATGTTTTGAACCTGATAGCATATAAAGTTCGAATGGAGAAGGCTGCAGGCCGGATCTGAAGACCACATGGCAATTTCCGCTGTTTGACAATCAATAACCGGAATGATACAATGCAACTGAAAATCAGTTACAGGTATCAGATCAAAATGATCATCG
>ONJN01000058.1 GCA_900318155.1 uncultured Eubacteriales bacterium | reverse complement strand
TCTCAGGAGCTGAAGCTCCCGGCGTCTGTTGACGGCGTCGCTCGCGCCAATCAAGCGAGCTTGTTGGAGCTTCGCTCCTGGTTGAATGCAGAATTTGACCATTTCGGAGGAACAGACCTATGAGAAATGAACTTGAGTATTTTAATATCTCAGGTGAATACGGCGGGAATCAGGACTGGTTTATTGATCCCTGGATGCATTTGGGCGGCTGCGGCGCGGAGACGGCCTGCGACTGTTCCATTTATTTTACGATGTATAAGGGGAAAGATTTGTATCCTTTTGATATCAGCAGGCTCGATAAGCGGGATTACATTCGGTTTTCCAGGGTGATGAAACCGTATCTGAGGCCGCGTCACCGGGGGATTGATCGTCTGGATATTTATATCAACGGCTTTGAGAAGTACCTGCGTGACCGGGGAGAGAACGGCATCGGGATGGACGAGTTTTCCGGACATGCTTCGGCAGAGGAGGCGAGGGCAAAGGTCATAGCCCAGATTGATAAAGGTCTGCCGATTCCGATTCTTGTACTGCAGCATAAAAATCCGCGTTTTGCTGATTACGTCTGGCACTGGTTTTTGCTGAACGGTTACGAATGGCGGGAAACAGCGGCAGGCGCGGAGTTCTTTGTCAAGGCTGTAACCTACGGTGAGTGGGAATGGTTGGATTTTAAGTGCTTGTGGGATACCGGCCACAGTGAGAAAGGCGGGCTGGTGCTGTTTTATGAAAAAGGCTGAGGTTTTGCGAAAAACACAGCTGATTCATATGGTATCGTTAAATTTAACCGGTTAATTTACCATGTATCGGTCAATTTATCCGGCTAATTTGCGCGGTGATATGGTAAAATGTTTATAAGCAGAGTTGTTTCATTCCCTCATTACCGGGGAGGTCGGCTCTGCGAAGAATAAGCCACAACTCCCAATGATCAGAGATCGGAGGCAATGATGGACGAGAGATTGAAAAAAATCGTTGATGAAACTGATAATATCGTATTCTTTGGCGGTGCGGGCGTATCGACGGAAAGCAACGTGCCCGATTTCCGCTCCAAGGACGGACTTTACAACGCACAGGAGAAATACGGCTATCGTCCTGAGACGATGCTGTCACATTCATTTTATGAAAAGCACACAAAGACTTTTTTTGAATATTACAAAGAGAATCTGATCCATACGGAAGCAAAGCCGAACGACGCGCATAAGGCCCTTGCAAAGCTGGAGAAGATGGGTAAGATGAAGGCAGTTGTCACGCAGAATATCGACGGTCTGCATCAGGCGGCCGGAAGTAAGAATGTTTTTGAGCTGCACGGAACAGTTCATAAGAATCATTGCACCAAGTGCGGAAAGTTCTTTGACCTTGACTATATAATGAATGAAGATAACTGTAAAAGCAGTATTCCGTACTGCCCGTGCGGTGGAATTATTAAGCCGGATGTTGTTCTTTATGAAGAGGCGCTGGATGATCTGACAGTCAATGGCGCGGTTCAGGCGATACGGAATGCGGATGTTATGATCGTCGGCGGATCTTCGCTGGTCGTATATCCGGCTGCCGGGTTGATCAACTATTTCAAGGGAAGTCATCTGGTGCTGATTAACCGTTCGCCGACACCGTACGACAGTATGGCGGATCTGGTTATTAATAATACGCCGATCGGACAGGTTCTGAAGCTGGACGATTAGACTGATGAGAGGCCGGCGGCAGGCGGCCCTGAATATGTTTATATCGCTTATTTATATCATTTAAATGGGGGCGGTGTACTCTGCCCCCTTCAAAGGAAATCGGATGAATATACTTGTAGTTAATGACGACGGAATAAAAGCACAGGGGATCAAAGCATTGACGGCGGCTCTCTCGAAAGTCGCCGATGTCTTTGTCTGTGCGCCGGACAGCCAGAGGAGCGGATACAGCCATGCACTGACCATCGTTGAGGGTGTTTTTGTGCGTGAAACGGAGTGCCCGGGCGCGGTCCGGGCCTGGGAAACGAGCGGCACGCCGGTTGACTGCACCAAGATCGGAATTGAGGCCTCCCGCAGAGCGGGCGCGGAGATCGACATGGTGTTCGCCGGAATTAATCATGGCTGGAATCTGGGCATTGATACCCATTACTCGGGAACGGTTGGAGCGGCTATGGAGGGCGCGTTTTTTGAGAAGCATTCGGTAGCAGTTTCCGTTCAAAGCCATACGCCGACGCATTTTGAGGTGGCGGCTGAGCTGGCTGTGGATTCGATTGATTTTGTCCGCCGTGAAATGCCGGTCAGCACGATCCTGAATATCAATGTACCGGATCTTCCGAGGGAGGAGATCAAAGGTCTTTGTATAGCTGCCTGCGGAGGGCGGTATTTTGACGATACGTTCTCGGAAGACAAAGACGGCATTTACACACTGAAGGGCATGCCGCTGGATTTTGCCGCGGCGCCGAACACGATCGATCTGGCGGCTGCGGAGCACGGCTATGCGGTAATTTCGCCGCTGCGCTACGATTTTACTGATTACAGAATGCTTAAGAATATGGAAAACTGGGGTTTGAGAATCAGAGATTAAAAATGGATTGAAGAGGGGATTAATATATGGAGAGTACAGATATATTCTCGCACTGTTTTCGCAATCTCCCTGAGAAGGACATTGCGCTGCTGAAGAAATATTTTGACGGTTACGATTACCAGGGAGCGACGTATACTTTTTTAGCGAATTATATTTGGAGAAAAGATTATGATTTATCGTGGGAGGTTATCGGCGATTATCTTTGTATGGCCAGCATGGATACGACTACGGGACGTCCGACGGCGATTATTGCGATGCCGATGACGGAGGATGGAAATTATGATCTCGTGCGTTTGCGGGAAACTGTCATCGAGGCCAAGAGGCGTTTTGATGTGAACGATATCCCGTTTTCCATACGCTTCATACCGGGGCACATGGTTCACCTGCTGGATCGTGCGTTCCCGAACCAGATGGAGTTTCGGCACGACCGCGACGACGATGAATATGTTTACGATAAAAAAAAGCTGATTACACTCAGCGGCCGGGCTTTGCATAAAAAGAAGAATCACATGAATTTTTTTCTGAAGAATTTTTCTTATGAAGCAAAGCCGATCACGGCGGATATGCTGCCGGATATTATCCGGCTTGATGAAATAGTAAGAAAAGAGCACGAACGTTCAGAAGAAGAAACAAAGAGCCTTGGGGAAGAGCACCACGCGATTGCGGAGATGATGGATTTTCTCGATGATCCGGATGTGTATACGATGGCGATTTTTATTGACGGTAAAATGCAGGCTTACGCGATCGGCGAGCGGATGAGCGCTGATACCGTGGCTGAGCATTTTGAGAAGGCCAATATCGAGTATCGCGGCCTTTATCAGGTGATTTGCAGTGAATTCTGTAAATCGCTGCCGGAGGATATTCTTTTTGTCAATCGGGAGGAAGACATGGGACTTCCGAATCTGCGCCGCGCCAAGAAAGCGCTGCGACCGCATCACATGGCAGAAAAATTCAGCGGCTGGTTTATCGCGGACCGTGAAAATGGTCTGATTCCGGGTGTTGATGAGGACTTCAGCCCAGGCGGTATCGGAAACTGAATGAATCGTGACGATACAGAGGCCGGGCAGGTGTGCTTTATCGGCCGGAAAAACTGGGGGAGTATTAATTATGAATAATAACCAATATATGGATCCGAGAAATCCGTATCAGGCTCAGGGCATGCCCCGGAGACCCGGTGATAATCGATCAAATCCGGGAGTCATCGTTCTGATTGTACTGATTGTGCTGTTGCTTCTGCTGGCGGTTGTTGGCGGATTCGTCGCATTTAAAATTTTCAAAGACAGGATGACGACGAATGTTGATGTCAGCAGTCTGATCAGAGTCAAAACGTCGGCGGTGAAGAAGAAAGATATCTCGGTCAGCGCGGATGACCTGCTGAATGCTGCGGGAGTTTCATCGGCGAAATCGAACTACGCGGATATGCAGCAGGCGGCGCAGAGCTTTGTCGAGTCACTTACGTTTACGACAACACCGTCAACCGGGGATCTGACAAATTATGCCGGACAGGAAATTGAAGTAACGGCCAAAGGAACGCCGGCTCAGATCGAGAAACTTGAGAAGACGCTGGGCATTCGGCTGAGCGGCCTCAACTATAAAAAGAAGGTCACCGTTGAATCGAACCTGCCGTCTTCATCGAACGCGTCAAACGGCAGCTCGGGAAGTTCGTACAGCGGGAATTCCAGCTCATCGAATTCATCCAGCTCATCAAGTTCATCAAGTTCATCAAGTTCCACCCCGTCGAATTCAAACGTTTCACACAGGTACACGGCTTCATCAATTGAGAACGCGTGGAGTATTCTGGAGGCCGGAGAAGGTGCCGGTGAATATGCAGTAAGAAACGCGACGACAACAAACATGGCGAATCATTCCGGCAGCGTGAATAAAAGCGCTTTTGCAGGTGATAACGACCGCTGGACAGACGCGGATATCGGTCATTATGCCACTTATTTCGGTAAGGGAAGTGGCGATACGGACATATTAGCGTACTTTTATCGTGTAACGATGTATGATAATAAGAATGAGGAATATGTAACTTCTTTTGAGGGCGCGTGTTACCGTGGAATTACGGAGAATACAAGCGCGAACGATGTCCGGAACGGTATGGTTTATGACGGTTATTATAATGCGGGCGATGGCGGCGTAAGCAGTCTGATTTCCTGGTATGAGAATCATTACGGAGTTACTATGATTAATATTAATTAAAGAAGTGAAGAAGGAACTATATTTCGATTTCTGCTCCGGCCGCACCGGGCCGGACAGGCTGACTGCTTAAAACAACGGAGAATTATGGCAACATGAATAATAATGATAATACGCCTGTTCGCGCGACGAGAAGCCGGCGGGCTGCGGAAAAAAAGAAAAAGAAAAAAAGCAGAGCCGGCAGGGTTTTTCTGGTTTTGCTGATTGTGGTGATCGCGGCGGCCGGCGGACTTACCGGATATAAAGTTTATAAAGGAAGCGGGAAAAAGACCGTTGATATCAGCGCTTTGATTAAGGTACAGGTGACGCCGGCGAGCAGGAAAGCGATATCAGTAAGCGCGGACGACCTGCTGGAAAAGGCCGGAGTTCCGGAGTCGGATTCTAAATACATTGAAAAACAGCAGGCGGCGCAGGTCTTTGTCGACTCGCTGCAGTACACGACCGAACCGCCGGCGGCGGATCTGACGGATTATATCGGAAAGGAAATCGAAGTAACGGCAAAGGCAGAAAACGACGACATCAATGCGGTTCAGAAGGCGCTCGGTGTTGAGATCAGCGGCCTCGGCGTCAGCAATAAAGTGAAGGTAGAAGAGAACAGTGAAGGAAGTTCTTCTGATAGTACAGTGTCGGGCAGTTCGAGTTCGTCCGGAAGCGGCGGGGCATCAGCCAGTTCGTCAAAATCAACTGATAAAAAATCGTCTTCGGACAAAACGGCCGGCGGTAAAAAGTACACGGCTTCTTCGATCCGGAGCAAAACCGCACTTCTTAAAGCCGGACAGAACGCCGGGAAAAATGCGGTAACGGGCGCGACAACCTCCGCGAGAACCGGAAAAAGTGTTAACAAAGAGACGTTCGCCGGTACCAGCAATCGTTTTACCGACCCGGGAATTAAACCTTCTTCGATCTATCTCGGTACCGATTCCGACGGAGATGACATCCTGGTCTGCATCTACAAGGTCGAAATGTATGACAACGGGGTGAATAAAGAAGACTGGGTGAATACCTTTGAGGGCGCGCATTTTGACGGAATCACCGCAAGTACCACGGAAGCGCAGCTCAGCAAGGGCATGAAGTACGATACGTTTTTTTACAAAGATGAGGGCGAATCAAAGCTGGTCAAATGGTATGAAAAAAATTTCGGTGTAACGATGGAAAAGATTAAATAGAATGACCGGATTTAAGCCAGACGGTCAGAACAAGAAGTCAATCAGAAGCCGGCGGATATATTTTAATGTCCGCCGGCTTCATTCTTCATAGATGCCGTCCATTTGGTTGATCTTTGATGCCAGGTATCCGGCGCCGAAGCCGTTGTCGATATTGACGACGCTGACCCCCGCGGCGCAGGAATTCAGCATCCCAAGCAAAGCCGCCACGCCCCCGAAGCTGGCCCCGTACCCGACGCTGGTCGGCACCGCAATGACCGGGCAGTCCGCCAGCCCGCCGATGACTGACGGCAGAGCCCCTTCCATCCCGGCGACCGCGATGATGCATCGCGCACTCGTGATAAGATCGATCCGCGCCAGCAGACGGTGAATCCCCGCGACGCCCACGTCGTAAAGCCGGGTCACGCGGCTGCCCGTGACTTCCGCTGTCAGCGCGGCTTCCTCCGCGACATACTGGTCGCTCGTACCGGCTGAAGCAACGAGTACATTTCCGATTTTCCGGATCGGCGCCGGGGAGGCGATTCCGATCAATGCATCTTTATGATAGTCCAGTTCGATGCCACGCGCCGTGAGCACCGCGGCCTTGTCCGGATCCAGCCGTGTGATCAGCACATTACGGCACCCGTTTTCCGCCATGCCGCGGACGATGCCCTCAATCTGGGCAGTCGTTTTTCCTTTGCCATAGATCACTTCCGACATCCCCTGCCGGATTCCGCGGTGGAGATCGATTCTGGCGTAGCCGAGATCCTCAAAAGGAGCGCGGCGCAGCTTATTATACGCTTCATTGACCGTCACCTTCGCGCAGGCGACGTCCTGAAGAAGCTGCATGATGTCTTTGTCTTTAAACATGACAGAGCCTTTCTGTGACAGGCGGGCGGCTTTTTCGGCTGCCAGACCGCCTTAAAACGGATCATTTCTGTATATAGCGTACTACACGTACCGTTACATTATCAACAGCTTTCCGCGTATTTTAATGACGATCTTATCTCAACGCCATGAATAACTGTTCCGTATTGTTATGAATATCCATCACGCATTGAATTCACACGACCGATGTGATAGCATAAAAGAAATATTTACACGCTGCGGAGCGAAATCGGAGTCTTTATGGAACAGGATCTGAGTGTTAAATACGATAGCTTAAAAAAGTCGCTTGAGGAGACGGGAAGCCTTGCGGTTGCTTTCTCCGGCGGTGTTGATTCGACTTTTCTGCTGCGAGTCGCGCACGATATGCTGGGCGACCGGTTACTGGCGGTGACGGCTGATCTGGATTCTTTTCCTGATATCGAGATGACTGCGGCTGTAGATTTTTGTCGTGAGGCGGGGATACATCATATCGTGGCAAAGGCAGATCAGCTTGCGATCGAGGGCTTCAGGAACAATTGGCCAGATCGCTGCTATCACTGTAAAAAGATTGTTTTTCAGCGGGTTTACGAGGCAGCTGCGCAGAAGGGGATCCGGACTGTGGCAGACGGCACCAACGCGGATGATCTCGGAACGTACCGGCCGGGGCTGAAAGCGCTGCGGGAGCTCGGAGTGAAAAGTCCGCTGGCGGATAGCGGGTTTTCCAAACAGGAAATTCGCATTCTTTCCCGGGAGCTGGGACTTCCGACATGGAATAAACCGTCGTTTGCGTGCCTTGCGACGAGGTTTCCGTATCACGAGCCGATTACTAAGAATAAACTAATGATCGTTGAGGAGGCCGAAAGGTTTCTGATCGACCGGAAATTCAGGCAGATGCGTGTCCGGGCGCACGGAGCGGCCGCCAGGATCGAGGTGCCGGAGGAGGACTTCGGGCGGCTGATCGAGCCGGGGATTCGGAAAGCTGTTAACAAGAAGTTTCACGAACTGGGCTTTGATTATGTGACGATGGATCTGGACGGATTCCGGTCGGGAAGTATGGATGAAAACATGGAGGATATGAAATGAACAGAAAAGAAGCAGCTGCGGCTATGCACCAGAATAAGTATAATTGCTGTCAGGCAGTCGTTTGCGCGTTTGAGGATGTGCTGGACGTGGATAAAGAAACACTTTTCAGAATCGCAGAAGGATTTGGAGCCGGAATGGGCGGAATGCAGGGCACCTGCGGAGCTTTGTCCGGCGCGGTCATGCTGGCGGGTCTGAAGAACAGCGATAAAAACCTGGAAAATCCAGGTTCCAAGGGCGCGACAACAAAGCTTTCAAAGGAAATGGCGAATCGTTTTGAGGAAAAAAGCGGCGCTACGATCTGCAGAGAACTGAAAGGCGTGGATACCGGAGTCGTTCTCTGTTCATGTCCGGACTGCATCAGCAACGCGGTGGAAATCGCGGAGGAAGTACTGGGTCTTTAATCGAACAAAGGGTGATGCGGCGTCGGGCAGGCGGCGGCGTCAGGGCCGGTTTCAACGGTGTTCGGCAGTGCCTGTCAGATGATGAATGCGCGGCCGAAAGACATCGGAACCGGTGGAAAATATGAAATCGCAATAAGGCGATATATTTGAAAAATGCGTAATGATCAGGATCGTTTTGACTGATGCGCTGCGGACGCGGCGAAGCCGGAAACGGTCCTGTTGCTTTAATTATCTTTTAAATAGGGTGATGGAGGGATCGGATGCTGGAGATTAAAATACCTGAATATGCAAAAGACGTTTTAAGGAGGCTGGAGTCCGGCGGGTACGAAGCGTTTGTTGTGGGCGGCTGCGTGCGTGATTCGGTGATGGGGCGGGAACCGCATGACTGGGATTTCTGCACGTCGGCTCTTCCGGAAGAGACAAAGTCCTGCTTCCCCGGGTTTCATGTGATTGAAACCGGAATAAAGCATGGAACCATCACGGTTGTGATCGATCAGGAGCCGGCTGAGATAACGACGTACCGGATCGATGGGGAATATTCAGACGACAGACATCCCGATTCAGTGGAGTTTAGTCGTGATCTGACGGAAGATCTCGCGCGGCGGGATTTTACGATCAATGCCCTGGCGTATAACCCGCAAACCGGAATCGTTGACCGTTTTGGCGGCCTGGAGGATATTCGGGACAGGAAGATCCGCTGTGTCGGCGACCCGGAGCAGCGTTTTTCAGAGGATGCGCTGCGGATTATGCGCGCGTTTCGTTTTGCTGCGGTGCTGGGTTTTGAAATCGAAAAGGAAACAGAAGCGGCCGCTTTGAAGCGGGCCGGGTCGGTGCAAAATGTGGCGGCGGAGCGAATTCAGGCAGAGCTGAAAAAGCTGGTTTTGGGACGACGTGCCGGATCGGTTTTGACAAAGTACTGCGCGCCGCTCTCGGAAGCGGCGGGCATCGCGTTCGCACCGGCTGAAAAACTGAAGATCGTCGATTATGCGCCGGCGGAACTTCCGGTAAGACTGGCGCTGGTTTTTGACGGTGATGTTTATTCAGCCCTGAAAAAACTGAAATTTGATAATCATATGATTTCGCTGACGACGGCAGTCGCGGAGCTTGCGGCAGGATCGACTCCGGCAGATGATACGGCACTCAGGATGCTGATGCGGGAGTATGGTGAAGAAGCAGTGCTCGGCTCGCTGCAGGTGCGGGCTACGGCGGAGGAAGCGGAAAAGCAGGGCGTATGGCTGGGCGAATGTGAATCGCATATAGGCGATGAGTCGGGAGGCGCAATGAGTGCGGCGGATCTGATCGCGATTTGCTGGCGGATCATCCGCAATGATGAATGCCGGAGTCTTAAGCAGCTGGATCTCAGCGGAAAGGATCTGATTGACGCGGGATTTGCGGAAGGCCGGGAAATCGGATATATTTTGAATGTGCTGCTGGACAGAGTGATCAGCGGAGAACTGCCGAACAGGAAAGATATTCTTCTGAAGGCAGTCACTGAGTTGCGCTGACTATTTTTTATGTTATACTAAAATAAGTATAATTTGCCCACAGACGGCGGAAGGACGGAAGAAAAAAATGAGTGACAATGCTGAAAACAGAAATAATAATTTTATAGATAACATTATCGATGCGGATAATAAATCCGGCATATACGGCGGCGAAGTATATACCCGGTTCCCGCCGGAACCGAACGGTTACCTGCACATAGGCCATGCCAAGTCGATCTGTCTCAATTTCGGGACAGCGCTGAAATACGGCGGCAGGTGTAATCTCCGATATGATGATACGAACCCGGCAAAGGAAGACATCGAATATGTCCGTTCGATCGAAGAGGACGTCAGATGGCTAGGGTTTAACTGGGATGAACGAAGATGGGCCTCCGATTATTTTGACACAATGTACGACGCAGCGGTCGAACTGATCAGAAAAGGTCTGGCTTATGTCGACGATCAGACTTCAGATGAGATACGCGAAATGCGCGGTACATTGAAAGAGCCGGGAAAAAACAGCCCGTACAGAGACCGTACGCCGGAAGAGAATCTGGCTCTTTTTCAGGAAATGCGAGATGGAAAATATGCAGACGGCGAGAAGGTCCTGAGGGCTAAAATTGATATGGCATCGTCTAATATCAATATGAGGGATCCGGTCATCTACAGAATCGCGCACAGGGAACATCACAATACCGGCGACAAATGGTGCATTTATCCGATGTACGACTTTGCCCATCCGATTGAAGATGCGATCGAAGGCATTACGCATTCCATCTGTACACTTGAATTTGAAGACCATCGTCCGCTTTACGACTGGGTCCTGAAAGAAGTCGGTTTCTGGCCTAATCCCCCGAAACAGATCGAGTTCGCGCGTCTCAACATTACGAATACGATCATGAGTAAGCGGAAACTCAGAGCGTTGATCGACGCCGGCGAGATCGAAGGCTGGGACGATCCGAGAATGCCGACAATCGCGGGAATCCGACGTAGAGGCTATACGCCGGAGGCAATCCGCAGCTTTTGTGAACAAATCGGCGTATCCAAATCAAACAGCGTTGTCGATGAGGGAATGCTGGAGTTTTGCGTTCGTCAGGATCTGCAGAATCGCTGCGAAAACCGGAATGTAGTCGAAGATCCGATCAAAGTCGTGATTACCAATTACCCGGAAGATCAGACCGAGATGCTGGAACTGGATAATCACGGAAAGATCCCGGAAATGGGCAAGCGTCTTGTGCCGTTCTCCAGGGAAATCTATGTGGACGGCGCCGATTTCATGGAAGTGCCGGTAAAAAAATATTTCCGGCTCTTCCCGGGAAATGAAGTTCGTGTCAAAGGGGCCTACTTCATTAAATGCGAAGAGGTCATCAAAAATGAGGATGGATCGATCAAAGAGCTCCACTGCACGTATGATCCGGAAACCAGAAGCGGAAACGACTTTAAAGGCCGTAAGGTCAAAGGAACGATTCATTTTGTTGATGCCGCGACCGCAGTTAAAATCAGAATTCGAAACTACAACAGTCTGATGCTGCCGGACGAGAACGGGGAATATCAGTTGAATCCGGATTCAGTGGAGGAAACCTGGGGGTATGCGGAGCCGTCCCTGAAGGACGCGCAGCCGGGTGAGCGTTTCCAGTTTTTCCGTCACGGATACTACATTGCGGATACTCGGTACACGACGGATGATGAAAAGGTGTTTAACCGGATCGTCGGCCTGAAGAGTTCGTGGAAACCGCCAAAATAGTGTCTGAATAATTAAGAGACCTGATATTATAAATGACCGGAGGTGGGTATTCGTTGAGTCAATATATACCGGTACTGGCCGCTTTCGTGAAATGTCTCGCGGCGATTCTGGCGGGCATCCTGCTGGGAAACGGCGCAGTCTATTTCTTCAATAAAATGCCGGCCGGATGGTTTACCGAATACGGCGAACGCCCGTCGGATGAACTGTTGGATCCGTATACGCAGCGGATTAAAAGTTATCCGTGGAAGTTTGTTCTGACGATGTTTTTTGTCGCGGCCGGGATCTGTTTTGTGATGCGGGATTACCGGTCGGCGGTTCCGATGGTGATTGTGCTCTGGCTGCTGGTGGAAATGGCGATCGGGGACGCAAAGTACAGGATCATTCCTGATGAACTGGTTGTTTTGACGGCGATCACAGCGATTGGCTTTGTCAATTACAACGGCGGATGGAAGGATTGCCTGATCGGAGCCGGTGCTGGTTTTGCGCTGATGGGACTGATCGCGCTGACCGGACGGCTGCTGTACGGGAAAAGCGGCGCGGGTGGAGGAGATCTGAAGCTGTTTACGGCGCTCGGGCTTGTACTGGGGCTTTACGGAATTATCACGGTGTTTGTTTTAATGGCGTGTATCAGCGCTGCTCACTACATAATTCTGATCATTCGCAAAAAACTGGAAAAAGACGGTACAATGCCGCTTGTACCTTATATTACTGCAGCGGTAACAATTTATTTTATTTTTCTGTGGGGAAAAGTGGAATTGCTCCTGACATTGTAATAACAAAGATTTGCGGGTACTCACAGGCCTGCGGAAGAAGGAAAGGAAATCAATGCTGACAGGGAAACAAAGAAGTTATCTGAAAAAGCTGGCGCAGTCGATTGATCCTGCGGTGTACATCGGTAAATACGGCCTGACAGACGCTGTGATAGAATCAGTCAATGAAAATCTGACAGCCAATGAACTCGTGAAGGTAAAGATTCAGGACGGATCGGAATTGCAGCCGAAGGACGTCTGCCAGTATATGGCGGAAAAGCTGAAGGCAGAATATGTGCAGTCAATCGGGAAAAAGTTTGTCCTTTTCCGTCCTGCAAAAGATAAAGAAAAGCGGAAGATTGTACTTCCGAAGTGACCAGGGTGCCTGAATGGAAAAAAATGTTCTGCTGACAATTGAATACGACGGAACGAGATTTCACGGCTGGCAGAAGCAGCCCGGCGTTCGGACGGTCCAGGGGCTTCTGGAGGAGATGCTTGCCGTCGTCTGCAAAACGGAAATCCGGCTGAACGGTGTCAGCAGAACGGACGCCGGCGTTCACGCACTGGCGCACAGGGCTTCCTTTGCAGGTGAGTTCGGGATCCCGGTTGAACGTTTGAAGATCGCGGTCAATAATCTGCTTTCGGGCAGAACATCTGCGGTTTCGAAAAATGCGGACGTACGGATTCTGGATGCCCGCAGGGTTCCGGATTCTTTTCACGCGCGTTTTGATGCACGCGGAAAACTGTATCGTTACATCATTGATAATAACCGGGATATGTCGGTATTTAACAGAAACTACCGGTATCATGTGGCGAGACCACTGGATCTTGATAAAATGAGGGAAGCGGCTTCCTTTGTCGTCGGAACACATGATTTTAAGTGCTTTCAGGCTTCGGGACAGGAACCGGATGTCGATACTGTTAAAACAGTATATTCACTGGAGGTTTTTGAGGAGCCGGCGGGGGAGGGCCTGATCAGTCTGGAGGTCAGCGGTGATGGTTTTCTCTATAATATGGTGCGGATCATAACCGGGACGCTGGTGGAAATCGGACTCGGCAGAAAGAAACCGCGGGACATGAAACAGATCATCGAAGGCCGGGACCGGCGCGCCGCAGGGCATACCGCACCTCCGCAGGGACTTTATCTGGCTGAAGTGTATTATGACGAACGGAGTTTTTTGGATGAATGAGAGGTGTTTATGGAAAAAGATACAGACAACAGATTGTCCTGGGATGAATATTTTATGCAGATGGCGGAATTGACATCCCGGCGCTCGACATGCCTGAGGCGGCACGTCGGTGCTGTGATCGTGAAAAATAAACACATTATCGCGACCGGATACAACGGTGCGCCGAAGGGCCTGAAGCACTGTGCTCAGCTGGGCGGATGTCTGCGCGAGCAGATGTCTGTTCCTTCTGGCGAACGTCATGAACTGTGCAGAGCCCTCCATGCTGAGCAAAATGCCATCATACAGGCGGCCACGCTTGGTCAGAGCATTGAGGGCGGAACAATTTATATAACAAATCATCCGTGCAGCATCTGTGCCAAGATGCTTGTCAATGCCGGCCTGACCGGGATTATAGTCCGGAACGGATATCCGGACAGGCTTGCAGAGAAAATACTGGATGAAGCCGGACTGAATGTGGATATACTGAAAGAAGCTGAGGAGTAATTTATGGAAGTAACCAAAACATTGTTGGCGTTTTTGTTTATTTTTGCTGCCGCGATTTCAATGCTCATAACGCCGCTGGCGATTCGCATTGCTCCCAGGATCGGGGCAATT
>ONJN01000107.1 GCA_900318155.1 uncultured Eubacteriales bacterium | reverse complement strand
TTTGCATTTACACTGCTTTTAATTAAAGAAGGCTCTTCGCGTACTTCAGCGCCTTATCTGTCATGAACGCTCCGGAGGCACCGGTTCCAAAGCCTCTGCGGAAAGTGATCCGCTGCGGCGGCTCAGTCGTGCCGACCAGATGGGATGCACGCGTTTTTGTTTTCAGGTCAACAGTAATAACCATTGAATAAGTCCGGTTGGCTGCTCCGCCGCCGTTTGTATAGTAGCCGATCTTTTTATGTGCCGGATACAGGATCAGCAAGGTGTTTGCTTCTTTATAGTTTCTTGCCAGGCGCTTGTTCGGGATACCCCGGAAATCCTGTCCTTTCAAAGCATAGTCGATGGCGTTTATGCCGGCAAGATCGACAAGGATTTTTTTGCCGAGTTTCGGCGTTCCCTCTTCACTGGAAGTAGCATATTTATTAACGAGTTTTCTGCATTTCTCTTTCACGGTCTTTGCGGCAGCTTCTTTTTTCTCTCTGAGGGTTCGTTCCTTGAGTTCTTTTTCCGTGGTTTCATTCATCGGTATTACAAAAGTTTCCCGATCTTTTCCGTTGATTTTCTTAATCGTTTTTATCTTTTTCAGCGCGCTAAAAAAGTCGTAGAGACGGAGACTCGGTGTCGGATCGTTACCCGAGGAAGAATAGAAATCCACTTCCTCGACAGAACTGCCCTTGATACTCTTGATCATCTCCTCACCGGGCACACTGTAACCGTTGTAGCGGAATATCAGTTTTTTCAGCTTCGGAAACTTAGTACTGATCGGAAGGCTGGTTACCGTGCTCGGAACTTTTAATTCGGTAAGGCTCTCACAGGTTTTTATACTGGACGACGTCGATAATCTGTATAACGTCCTGTCCACGTACAAAGTCGTCAGATTTTCAATATCACCAACACTGTAGCTTGGATAATCATAGGTAGTGGTTGAATTTCTGAGCTTTTCTCTGGAGCTGGCGTAAAGCTCCGGCAACTGAAGCTTAATGGACTTGCATTTGAAGGTTTTGAAAAATTCCAGCATCCAGGCGTCATTACGGTAAGCAACCGATTTGGCGCCGAACATCGGAATGTCCTTCCCATCCCAGACTTTTGTCAAAGCAGTGGCCGCCCGTACAATATCCACGTGGTCGATATTTGTAAAATCAAAGTAAGGCATTTCAGCGGTTTCATCATATTTCAGAAAAACAGAAACATCCGGCGTTTTATCGATTTTTTTACTGCGATTATTGTTCCAGCGTCTGGTCAGAAAACGCGGGAAAAAAGTAAACTTGACCGGCTCCGCCGTGACGGTTCCGCCGGAAACCGAACTCGCTGCGGTCGTATTGATCGAAGTCGAACCGCCTGAACTCGATCCGTTTGAGCTTGAACTGCCTGATGACGAACCGCCGGAAGTCGACCCGCCTGACGACGAACTGCCTGATGATCCATTTCCCCAGATCGAGCTGCCAGTCGACGGTTTTCTCGTAGTCGAACTTGTCGTCGTGCCGCGCCGCTCTTTCCGCTCCTGGTCGATGTCATGCGTCCTTATATACTCCCTGGCATTGTCCGACTTTTCGGCCGGCTTCTTAAACTCTTCCGCCAGAGCGATATATGTTTCTTTATAAATATCGTTCTTCTTTGCCCAGTCAGGGACCTTTGTACATCCGGAAAGAACCGGTAAAATCAAAAGGCCGGTCAGGATGATAGCAAGTACTTTTTTCATGATGATCTCCTTTTCATTCACAAAAGAGTATGTCTGTGATCTTCGTGTTTCGCTTTCGATAACGAAATACCAAACATCAATGTCTGCATTTGTTTGTCAGAATAGTATAACAGTAAATTGTGAAACTGTCACATAGAATGTGTATTTATAACGATTTTTCTATGAATTTTATCTATTTTCAAAATCCCGCAATCTTCCCTGTACCGGCGTTTGCTATCGTCGGCAGATATTGATAAAATAACTGTATTAACACATCGTTTCATAATGAAACAGACTTTTTTTGATAATAAATCAGAAATCGGAGGACAAAAGGATGGACGCATTTGAAGCCATAATAACAAGAAGAAGCACAAGAAATTTTAAGCCGGATACAGTTGAAAAAGAAAAACTGGAAAAGATCCTCGAAGCCGGCAGATACGCTCCGAGCGGCAGCAACAGCCAGACAAATCACTTCTTTTTAATACAGGACCCGGCAGTGATCGCAAAACTGGCATCGCTCGCGGAAGCCGCATTTGCAGAAATGGAGATCACAGAAAATACGTATGTGAGCCTGAAAAACTCCATTACCCGCGCGAAGAAAGGCGGCTATGTATTCAGCTATAATGCTCCGGTGCTCGTGATTGTGGCTAACCGGAAGGACTATGGAAATAATATGGCTGACTGTGCCGTTGCAATCGAGAACATGATGATTGAAGCAAATAATCTGGATCTTGGCAGCTGCTGGGTCAATCAGCTGAAATGGCTGAATGAGGATCCCGGTCTTCTCGATTATCTATATAATCTGGGATTGAAAGAAAATGAGCGCGTATACGGCTCCGTTATCCTCGGCTATCCGGCAACTGATGACGGGCTTCCTGACCGGAAACCGTTGGAAAGAAAAGGTAATAAAGTAACCTATATCTAAAACAGCTCATATCTGAAAGATTTTGACATTTTTTATATTTGAAACTGAGCAGAAGCACTCTGTGAATCTTTTTGGAGGTGCCTTATGAAAAAGAAAATAATAATTGTGACTGTTCTTATAGTGATTGTCGCAGCGATGTGTATCCTTTTGTCATCATGCGTAAAAAAAGAAGTTACCTGCAGCTTTTGTAATGGCAAAGGGGATATCCCGATTACCAAAAGCGCCGGGACATGTGTTCAGTGCAATGGTACGGGAACAGACCCCCGGACAAATGACACCTGCGGCAAATGCTACGGTAAAGGAAAGTATGAGGTGGTCGTAGGACGCAAAAAATGCGAACAATGTGGTGGTACAGGAAAAATAAAAGAATAAGAAAGATGTTGACTGAATTTTGTTAATAATATATCATGTTAAGTAGATATTAATATTAATTAAGGATCCTTAACTAAAGCAGGGGGATGTAACCTTGTTCCCGACATAAATCTGCATGCTCGGGAACTTTTTTTCAAACCCGAAGTTAGATAAAACTAACCATTGTCGAAGGGAGAGAACATTGATAAAAGAAAGAATATTGGATAGCCGAATAGTACTTTCTGTACTGATTCTGATAACTGCACTGGCGATGATGCTGTCTTTCGGAAGTATAATCGTTCATGCAGATGATCAGAATGGAAACACTACATACTACGACGGCGAATATGAAGGAACCGCAAAAGGCCGAAATGATGGCATTGTTGTTAAAGTTACTGTTAGAGATGGCGTTATAAGCAACATTGATCTTACAGCGAACAATGAAACTCCATCCTACTGGGAGCAGGTAAAAGATATTCTGCCTGCCAGAATCATTGAAAATCAGTCGACCGACGTTGAAGGTGTATCCGGGGCGACTCTGAGCAGTGACGGAATTAAAGCAGCTGTGGCCAATGCCCTGGCAAAAGCAACCGTTGATCCGAACGGATGGTATGACTCCGGAGAAGGTACGTCAAAGAAACCTTACATTATTAAAACTGCAGAACAGCTAGCGAAATTTGCAGCTGCCGTAGATGAAGGCGAAGATCTGGCCGGAAAGTTCGTTGCACTGGGAAGCGATATTGATCTTACCGGGATCGATAACTGGAATCCTGTCGGCACAGAAGGTGCTTCAGCATCCTCAAATAAATTCGCAGGAAGCTTTGACGGGCAGGGACATACAATCACCGGAATGAAGATTACAGGAGAGGATTACACATCTGAAATCAACGCAGGCCTTTTTTCTACAGTTGACAAGAGTACTATTATTAAAAACCTCAACATGCGCGATGTGAATATTGACATTAAAGGGACGGCTGTTCTTCGGGCAGGCGGCATCGCAGGTGATACAGTAAACGGCAGTGCAACGGAAGGCACACATTTTGACCGGTGTTCCGTAACCGGAACAATAAGTGCGGACTCAGGCGGAACCGCTCTGGTATTTGCAGGCGGCATCGCAGGGCGCGCCATGACATGGACGAAAGTATCCAACAGTTGGACAGACGTTGACACAACTGCCATATCAAGAGGCGGCAACAATTCCGGATACGCAGGTGGTGTATTCGGTATGAGCGGGAATAACACGCTGGTCGTAAACACAGCTACATCGGGAGATACCTGCGGAAGTTCTCCGAAGAGCACAAATTTCGGAGGCATGGCAGGCGGCATCGGTGGTATGCTGACATGCAAAGCCTACAATATATATTCCACGGGCAATGTAACCATAGGAAATGGCGGCACACAACACAAATGGATCGGTGCCATCGCCGGAGAGTTCACTTCATCCGGCATGACGAATGACGGAGGTAATTATGTGTATCCGGAAACGGGAGCTTTCAGAGACTACGGATACTATGCCAATGACATAACACTTACGATTGAAAAATATACGGGAACGGAAATGACGACCGAAGCGGCAGATCTCAGAGCCGCTGGCACAAGTTCATCCATGGGAACTCATGACAAAATATTTGACAGCAGGGCAGTCTCTATGGCGCGAGCTGATATGACCAACCAGGGATTCGCAGATACCCTGAACGGCAACCTGAAGGAAGTCCGTAAATTGCTGGATACCTACGGATTTAACGATGTGGACATCTGTAACTGGACTGTTTCCGAAGGCAAGGTGCTGCCAGTGGGGAAAAAATGGGTTAATACGGAACCAGATGCTTCCATCTTCGCAGGCGGCACGGGTACCGCAGAGGATCCCTATCAGATCGCAACGGAAAATCAGCTCCGCGAATTCGCAGCATCACTCAGTGAAGGTGTTGACTACGATGGATATGTAATCAAAGTAACACACGACATTGATATCAGCAGTGGTATTTGGACGCCGATCGGAGGGCAGGATTACGCATTTAACGGAACATTCGACGGCAGCGGATTTACGATCAGCGGAATGAAGGCCGGCACAGAGGAAAACCCATACGAGATGAGCAAAGACAATCCGTACATGGGGTTCTTCGGAGTGCTCGGTAAGGATGCTGTAATAAAGAATGTAAAACTTACAAACGTGAACATCTTTGCGACAACTCCACAGTATATTTACATCGGTGGTATTGCGGCAATAAATGATGCCGGAAGCGACAGCAGAAAAGCAATGATCATCGATGGCTGCAGTGTGAGTGGTAAAATCACAGCCGTCGCGGAAAAGAGCAATGCCTTTGTCGGCGGAATCATTGCCAGTCAGTACAAAGGAGCCGTTATCAATTCCCGGACAGATATGGATCTGAAATGTACTGTCAGAACGGGCAACGCAATCGCCGAGGTCGGCGGACTCGTCGGAATGAACAATCGGGGTCTCGTCGCGAACTCCTATACCTTAGGAGATGTCTGGGGAAGCGCGTCCAGAAATGACGGCGATGAAGGAATGGCCTCCACAGGAAATCTGGTAGGAGTTAATGCAGGAGACCTTGTCGGATCCTACAGCAAAGGCAATAATACTACGGCGGAATACAGCGTATATGCCGGCGAACTTACCGGATGGATCACCGGTATCGGTAAAGTATATTCCTGCTACTACAACAAAGAAGCTATAATGACCATTGACGGAAGAAGTGTGGTTCCACCTGCGGATTTCGGTACAAAGGTCGCTCCTGGGGTCAATGAAGAAGGTGACGCCTATGTGGGCGGTATCGTCGATGAACTGACACCTTATACATCGGAGACTTACAGCGCAATAGCCGAGGGATTAAACGGAAAATTCACTAAATATCCAATCGACACCTCGATATACGGAATCAGTGGCAATGCACTGTATAACTGGAAGTATGACAGTGATAACAACACCGTGTCATTCGATAAAGAAACAGAAAAGGCTTCAACCACATATGTACAGCCTCAGGCCGAAATCGTACCGCCGGATGTGGAAGAACTTCACGACGGTACCTGGTACGGCAGAGACGAAAACAAGATTGTAACCGTGAAAATCACAGTGAAAAATGGTGAAGTCAAAGGCAGTCCTGAGGTGATCAACGGTGATGGATCCAACGAAGAAGCGGTTGACGCGGCAGTCACCAGAGCAAAAGCAAAGGCTCTCTATGGCGATACCACCGGATATGGAGCAGGAAAATCCGTCCTCTTTGGCGGCGGAAAAGGTACCCGTGAAGAACCGTATCTTATCTCAAGCGAAAAGCAGCTGCGTGCAATCGCCGAGTCCCTTAACGAAGATGAAACATTCGCAGATGTATATTTCAAACAGACTGCGGATATAGACATCTCTTCTGAGGAATGGCTGCCGATAGGATACGGCATCCTGGCCAAGGTCAAAAAGACCTGGACTCAGGTAGCATCCTATCCTTTCCTGGGCAACTATGACGGTAACAGCTATACTATCACAGGACTCAGAATCGGTTCCGATGATAATCCGAGTTCAGATCCAAGAGCCAGTTTCACTGCAGGGTTATTCGGTTTCATTTCCGGAGATCACTATTCTAATGGAAAGATTACCGATGCCCGCATATCCAGAATCGAAAATGTCAAACTGAGAAATATCAATATAAATGTCAGAAGTGAAGGACAAAATTATGCCGGGGGGCTGCTGGGCAATGCTCAGAATGGTTTCATCGTTGATAACTGCAGTGTAACGGGAAAATTATCATCTTATTCAAAGGACAGTTTCGCAAGAGGCGCAGGAATCGCGGGGAATGCACTGCGCGGATCCATGCTGAATTGCTGGAGCGATGTTGATATAACCGCTGAGACCGATGCCGGTAACGTTTATGCCGGCGGACTGTACGCGCTTGATAATCGTGTGACAACAATCAACAGTTACAGCCTTGGAAGTGTTACAGGTAACGCCGCGGCGAACAACAAGGTGCACATCGGCGGACTTTCAGGACAGTGCGGCGGCGTCCACTATAACTGTTATACGTCGGGGGATGTTATTTCGCTTAAAACAACTTCCGATGCAGGCCTCGCGGAAGGGCGTCTGGCGGGTATAGCAGCTGTCAGTAAAGTATATTACAACAGTGATGCCAAACTGATTGTCGCCGGAACTGAAAAAGAACATTCAGGAATCGGTGTATCCGTACCTGAGAATCCGGATGTAACTGCAAAAACAGCAGAAGATCTGGCCAGTCAAAATTTTGTCGATCTCCTGAATGAAAATGTCGAAGATGCCCCGGAGGCTATGGAAAATCTGCAGGAAATCATAAATTCCCAGACCGATCTGGAGCATACGGTACAATTCTCTGGAAATGTCAAAGATCTGGCCGAATGGACACTTTCTGACATGCCGGTGTTAAAAGATAATAACATAGATAGTCAGGCAAACAGTGCCCGTGCTGAAATAGAAGATATAGCAAATAGCATGGATATTGACCCTGAACTTCAGGAACAGGCAGAAAAGATTAAAGCAGATACTATTAAAGCCATAGCATCTGCCTCTGATGCCGAGGAAATCAACAATGCAGTCGCAGATGGCAAAGCCGCTCTAGAAAAACTCCAGCAGCAGTCAGATAAACTGGTTCTGCTGAAAAAAATGGCCATTAACGAACTGATAAACAAGAACGTAAGCGACTACAGCGGTGAAAATCTCGACAAACTGCTCGACACATTGATTGCTGCTCAAAAGAAAATAAATAAGGCTAAGAGCAACTCGGAGATCGAGCAGATAATCAAAGAAACCAAAGCAGCTGTTAGTAAGATTAAAACCGATGCCCAGATTGCCGCAGAAAAGGCTAAGAAGAATAAAAAGGCTAACACACTTACGGTTAAGGGCAAAACCGTGACAATTAAGTATTCCAAACTGAAAAAGAAAAAACAGACCGTCGCTCGCGGCAAGCTTATTGCGGTCAGCAAGGCGCAGGGCAAAGTAACTTATAAAAAGGTCAGCGTAGGTTCAAAAGCCATCAATAAAAAATATGGCAAAAAGATCACAATCAACGCCAGGACCGGTAAAGTTACTGTTGCCAAAGGTCTGAAAAAGGGCACCTACAAGGTGAAAACAAAGGTTACTGCGGCAGGAAACAATAAATACAAAGCGCTGACGAAAAACGTAACATTCACAATCAAGGTAATAAAGTAAACAAAAAAGTGTAAACTGCAGGAACTCCGAGAAAAATCTCAGGGTTCCTGCAGTTTTTGATACTAAATTGGCAGATTACTGAATATAA
>ONJN01000083.1 GCA_900318155.1 uncultured Eubacteriales bacterium | reverse complement strand
TTCCATCAGCCGCTCTATGACTGAACGGCTGCTTTCCTGAATCTCCTGAGGCACAGTACCAACTCCTTTCACCTATTAGACGGAGCAGAATCACAAAGTTGCATTTTTTTGCAGATATTTTATACGGAATGCATTATACCCAACGAAGCGGGATTATTTAAGCTTCCAAAGAATTGAGAGAAATCTGATTTGTTTGAAAAACAATCGAAATACATAAAACGGATGTCACAAAATGACCTGCTTGTGCATTTAAATATGTGTAAGGTTCAAACAAAGACCATACTCAGCTATATGCTGTTAGATGGAATATACAAAGAAAGGAGAATGCACCGATGAGTATTCGGATTCGCAGCCCCGGCATGAAAAAAGTTCCCGCAAAACAATGCCAGCGAAGCATCCACCGCAAATGCGGTGACCGTTCTGTGGGAACAAAACTAGTATACAACACCTGAAAACAATATTCAATTAAGAACAATTATTTGGAGGTTTACTATGAAAAAGGTATTTGCAATTCTGCTTGTTCTTGCTTTGATTCTGTCTTCTTTTGCGTTTGCTGCTGATAGTTGGGATTTTTCGCTGGCAAAAAAATCTGGTGGTTATACTGGAACAAAACTGAAGCAGACGGGGGATGGCGTTAATGGTTCATTCAAAACCAGCGGTGGTGGCACACACAGCATGTATTATCAGATCCGAAAGCATACTGGATGGGAAGCAAGTAACTATCTGAATACGAAGGCGGCAGGAACTTTCTCTCTGTCTTACATGAAAGATGGTTATGGCAATTCCCGCGGGCAGGAGAATGTTAAATACAAGCTTCGCGTGGCACATCGGAGTCAGTGCACTTGTAAAAACGGCACAGCAAGTCTTACGATTTCAAATCTTAACCCCTAAAAGGATTGCTATATGATTGCGATAGAGCAAATCATAGTGTAGTCCGCCCTGAGGGAATGGATTTATTCCATTCCCTCGGGTGGTTTCTGATAAGGAGATACCATTATGAAGAAAGTAGTAATCATCCTCATTCTTGCTTTGATGTGTTTTACTTGCGCTTTGGCGGATAACAGCATTTGGGTAGAAGAAACCTGGGGGCAGATTGACAGGGAACTGAATTGTGACGGGCTTCCGCTTTTTATACATGCAAAGGTGCTGGAAGTGCCGGAAGGGACCGAAGTATGCGAGTATCTTCTGGAAAAACTGAGCAGAGAAGCAGTGATCGAAAAGGCAAAGCAGATAAACTGGGATGCTTTGGACTTTGATACAAGCTCCGGCGAATGGCGAAAGCCAACAAAATCTGATCCGGCATATTCATTTATATCGAAATCTTTACCGGTTTCTGTGTGTAATCTTTATCTCTATTGCAATATGGACCTATATAATTTGGATCATTCATATATGTATGATGATTGTGATCCGGGACAAAACGAGGTTCCTACAGATCAGATTGGGATAAATGGCGTCAGCAGGGAAGAGATAATGCAGGATGCTGAAACAGTTGCAACTGAGTGCGGCTTTCAGCTTGGGAATGTACTTGAGGTGAATAAATGCGATGATCCTGAAACGATTTCTGAAAGAATACGTTCATATACCAAACGAATGGGATGGGATGAGTCGTATTATCCTAAAGAAGCAGCGGATTATGCTTTTATTGATCTGACATTTCCTGTGTATTATAACGGTTTGCGCCTGTTTTCCGGCCGCTGGACAAGCCTGGATAATAACCTGGAAGTACCAAATATGAATATGAGGATGATTGTTACACCTGGATACGGGATTTCAGAAGTGGAAAGCATGCTGTTTGCGGGCAGCCAGTTGAAGGCAATCACTGAGTCTAAATCAGCGATGAATGTTGATGAGGCAATTCATTGTATTGAAGAGAAGTATACGAACATGTTTTTTCCGGGTGTGAAAAGTGTGACGGTTCAGTCTATGGCTCTGGAATATGTGACAATTACAGGAGACTGGGCTTCAGAAAAACCGTACACGCTTTATCCGGCATGGGTGGCTCGGATCAGTATAGAATATGAGGAATATGATAATCCTTATATGTTTTATGAGGCATATGACGCGGTGACCGGCAAACCGCTGTTCTGATATGGGAGGTGACTTAATTGCACTATTTGAAAGCTGAGCTTTCCAGAGGACTGCGGGCGCCGAAGTTCCTTTTAGCAATTTTCGTCTGTTTGGGCGTTTATATACTCGGAGAAGGCTATCAAGGCTGGGTTAACATTATCCTGTATCCCAACACCACCTGGATTCATGAACATAACGGATTCATGATGGAATTCAATCCTTTCCGTTCCCTTCTGCCGTTCCCTGCGGTTCTTGCTGCCGGAAGCATGCTGGCAGAGGATTGGGAACATCACAGCCTGTATTTCCAGTCTACACGCTGCAGTTTCAATACTTACTGTAATGTCAAGTTTTTTACACCGTGTATTATCGGGGGTGTTGTCCTGACAATCGGGGTGATTTGCTATCTTGGGATAATGGCTGTCTCTGTTCCGGCTTATGGTGAGGGCACTTATTATGAATCATTCATGGAGCCGGTTATCCTGAACCATCAGTGGGGACTATATTTCGTTTATTTTGCAAGCCTGCAGTTTTTTCTAGGCGCAGTTTGCGCAGGGATGGGTTGTATTGTTGCGACGCTGACTATCAGGCGTGGAATGATCTATCTGTTTCCTATGTTGTTTTTTGCAATGCTGGAGATAGCAACCCAAATTACCATTGTTGGGCTGAGCGGGGCACAGTCTTCCATTGTATTCAATCTGGAAACGGATTCTCCAGGGCTTGTTTATTGTGTGATTGCAGTTATTCTTCTTGCTTTTATTCTGGTGTCCTATATTCTTTTCCGGATTCTGTTCAGGAAGCGGGTGATCGAATGGCAGTGAGGCGTGCTTTGTATTTATGCTGGGTTCATCTGAAGGAGCTTTTTCGGACACCGCTTTTTTATGCATATCTGTGCCTGTTTTTTGTGTATTATCATCAGCTGAATAATCCAATGGTCCTTTTCCAGAAGGAGGCGGGGTTACGAATCAACGCTTGGGGATATACTGCCGCTGTATTTTCAACACCGCTTTCCACGATTGTATTTGGCATGGGTATTATTATGATTTTTTCGGATCTGCCGCTCTTCCGCGGAAACGCTTTGTTTGAATCCACACGCTGTTCCCGTAATGTATGGGTTTCGGGAAGACTTCTGTATGTTATAGGTGTGAGCGTTTTCTATACATTTGTTATGTTCCTGTTATGTTTGTTTACTAGCAGGGGAGAATTGAATGATACGGAGAAATGGGGAAAGATTCTGAATACGATAGCGAATGGTTATCATTTTGAAGAAATAGATGATCTCCTGGAACTATCGATTACCCTGACAGGGAAATATACTCCGATTCAGGCGTTCGGCTTATCATTTTTGATGTGCGTGCTTTGCGCTATATGTCTTGGGTTTTGTGTCCTTCTGTTGTCCATGAGCTTTGGGCGGACCATAGCTTTGCTGGTGGGATGTATCTTTTCAGTGCTTGATTTCGTGATTTCCTGGAAACTGCCCTACGCAGCATACCATGGGTCTCCGCTTTCCCTTACAAGACTGAGTGTTATATGCAATCCGGATATGCCATATTATCCAACAAAGTCTTACGCGCTGACAGCACTGGTTGTTGCATGTATTTTGCTTTCGTTGATATGTATAGCGGTGTCGCATATGAATAAACGTTTTGCAGATAAGATTCTGCAGAATCAGTTTTAAAGGGAGGGAACAGGGATGTATACAATTGAAGCTGAAAATGTCAGTAAGAAATTTGGCGAACAAACCGTCCTGAATAGTATTTCATTCCGGATGGAGACCGGGAAGATTTATGGATTGGTTGGTGATAACGGTTCAGGCAAATCGGTTCTGCTAAAGTGCCTGTGCGGCATTCTTCCGTGTGACAGCGGCAGCATAAAGATCGCTGGGAAGTATATCAAGCCGGGGGCAGGGAATCTTCCGAAACTTGGAATTGTTATTGAGCATCCCGGATTTCTTGATTCAATGTCCGGATGGCACAACCTTAAATATCTTGCCGGTATCCGGGGTATTATTACTGATGAACAGATCAGGAAATCGCTGGAATGTGTTGGGTTATCTGGTCAGGAAAAGAAAAAGGTTAAGAAATACTCGCTGGGTATGCGACAGAGACTTGCTATTGCCCAGGCCATTATGGAAGATCCGGATGTATATATCATGGATGAGCCGTTCAATGGTTTGGATAAACACGCTGTGGCGGATATGCGGGTTCTTTTCAATTCTTTGCGCGAAAAGGGAAAGACGTTGCTTCTTGTCAGTCACTATGCCACTGATATAGAAAATCTATGCGATGGAGTATATGAGATCTCCGGAGGCATGATGAATAAAAAGGAGGAAACTTTATGAAACTGAAAAGGATTGTTGCGTTGGTTCTTGTTCTGGTGATGGTGCTGTCTGTAGCTGCAGCTTCTGCTATGAGATTATTTGCTCCAAAGAAAAACAGCATAGATGTTTCGCTGTATTCAAGCAATGGTAAAATATATGCTTCCTGTATAGGTACTGTTGACAGTGGATGCAGTGGATCTGTCAGGGTATATCTTCAGAAGAAAACAAACGGGAAATGGAAAACAGTGGGTATAGGAAAAGGTACAGATTATGCAAAAACATATGTAAATGCTCAGGCAGGAACATATCGAGCATATGCCACATTGAAAATAACAGGTGCAACTACAGATGATCTTACTTCCGAGTTTAAAACTTTGGAGTATAATTAATATACACAATTTAAAAAGATTGTAATATGTGTAAATTGTACGCACTTATTTTTGACTTTTTAAAACATGGACGGTATAATCGCTTCATGCAGAGGTCCTATGACGATCTGGTAAAAAAATATCGGATTAGCAAGGAGAAAAAAAGTACGATGATTATACCGGTCATTATCCAAATGATAGAAGATCCTGCGGATCAGGATTGGATGGCGGATTTATTTACAAAGTACTATAAACTGATGATCTCTACTGCCGCCTTTTATCTGGATGATCATCAGGATGTTGAAGAAATAGTCAATGACAGCTTGCTGTCTCTGTATGAAAAAATAGATCGTATCCGATCCCTTGAACCCAAAGCTCTTACATCCTATATTGTCATTAC
>ONJN01000192.1 GCA_900318155.1 uncultured Eubacteriales bacterium | reverse complement strand
GTGATTATTACCTTCTGAGGGTATTTGTTGATTGTTTCATTGACTATCATCAGATTGCCTTCAGCTTCTCCGTTCTCAAATACGGGAGTGGTGTTCATACTGATATTGATATATCCTTCTTCCACACTGGCGTTAAGGTTCTCGCGAACTTTATCTTCGTCGACCTTGTTCCAGCCGCCTTCAACGGCGTTGTCATCCATAACGAAGCCGCTGTCGGGATCTGTTTTATCCTTTGAACAGCCCTTGAGTCCGAGAAGAAAGCATGCTGTCGCGGCAATGATTAAGCAAATCACTCCGGCCGCGATTCTGATGACTTTTGTCTTTTTGTTTTCGTTTTTGGTTTCCATTGGAAATTTCCTCCGATTTCTGATTTTTTTCGATTTGGCTTCAGAACCAAATCGCTAAGGCGGTATTCTCCGTACATAGCGGAACATGATTTCGCCTCCTTCGTTGAGATACTTGTCGGCACAGGTATTAATCAGTTATTTACCTGATAAACATGCCGACAACTTTAGCGGCGGCTTCGAGGGCAAGCCAGACATAAAGACCGCCAACGCTGATAATGAAATGGCCCATATACACACCTCCATTCTTTGTGAAATAAAAAGAAGCCGATGTATATCAGCTTCCTTCGTTTCGCATATCTCGTTCATACTGAGCGGATATGCAGTTCTTCATGATTGCCGGTGCGTTGAACAGCAGAGTCAGGATGTACGCTCTCATGTTCTTAATTTCATCGTGAGCGTTGTCTATACAGTCAAGAACAAACTGAATGTGCTCGCTGTCAAGCTTCAGAAACCTGTCAGCGACATCTGCATAAGACACATTCTCGGTGTTTATTCTGACTGCATCCTTTGTAGTACACAGAGAATCTGCAATGACCGTGATAACTTCCTGCAGTCTTTCACCGTCAAGGTATGAAGATAAAACATCAAACTCAATCTGTTCCTTGATGTATTTCTCGACCGTCTGTCGGTCCGTCCCAAACAGATTGATTGATGGATTATTACTTAGATAAGTCTTTAATTGATTAGTATTTACTTCTTTAGTATTTAATTGTGTGGGATTTTCCAAAACAGGTTTTGCCAATACAGGGTTTTCCAATATTGGATTATCCAAGATTGGTTTTTCCGGATTTGGCAAATCCCATTCAGGACGTTCATTTTCCGGCAGTTCCCACCATGGCATGTGAAACATGTCATAGGCTGTGTTTGAGAATCTTCCGTTTTTATCACGTATTCTTGTTCTGTGAACATATCCGGCTTTGATTAACTCCTTAAGCTGAGATCTGACAGCGTCAAGACCGTCCTTGGGGCATATTACCGCCAGACCTTTTTCCGAAAAATTCCAGTTTGGCGGCAGAGAACACATTATGCTGTAAAGGCCCTTAGCTTTATTTGTCAGATTCGGATCCTTTAAACAGTGGTTTGATAAGGTTGTAAAATTTCCGGTCCAGTTTTTTCTGATTATAGCCATTAGAAATCAGCCTCTTGTGCAATCCTGGCCAGGAGCGAAAGATAATCTTCAAAACCGGGAACACAGGTTTCAAAAACATCTGAATCAAGCAGAGTGTCATGGCAGCTGCTCCTGATTCCCGTTGAAATGACCGGCTCGGATTCATCAACAATTTTTTCCGAAACAATTAAGACTGAAACATCATATATCATATTTACACCTTACCTTTCGTTAGCCCTTTTTTTAGCCTGTTGCTGCTGATAAAGCCTTTCGCACAGAGCAAGAAGCTTTTCTTCTATTTCTTTCGGACTGACAGCCTTCGGAAAGTATTTCTTCAGCTTATCAATCGGTATAATGACATTGAAGCTTTCGGGTTTCTTCCTTTCGGACATAATCTGAAGAATAAGATCCTCATTCAGTTCTTTGTCTTTGCTGCTCTTTTTCATTCTCTGCGCCTGGGAAACCGAAGGAAAAGCCTGTTCACTGTCGATTGTGACCGCCACCGAATTCTGTTCTTCAGGAGTAAGAAACGAAAGATGATAAGCGACCATTTCACCCATTTTTCTGGTATCAACATAATCCAGAAGTTCGGGAACAAGGTTGTTAAACCTTATATATCTCTGTATCTTTGTTGCGCTTTCTCCGGCATTTTCTGCCATCCGGTCAATTGTTTTGCCCGGCTCCGATTCGCCCTGCTCATCAACGGAAGGTCTGCCCACGCTCCGTTTGATTGCATCATTTCTCATCTTGTATGCCCTTGCTTTTTCGCTGGGCAGCAGGGATTCGCGCTGAAGATTGCTGTCAACCATTAATATGATTGCTTTGTCTCTGCTGAGATGTTTGATAATAACGGGAACCTCGCTGATACCGGCAAGCTGACAGGCTCTCTTGCGCCTGTGACCGGAAATAATCTCAAAGCTGCCGTCATCTGCGGGAATGACTGTAAGCGGAGTTATAACTCCGAATTCTTTAACGCTTGAAACAAGCTCCGCCATGGATTCGTCCTCAAGAATCCTGAACGGAAAGTCCTTAAAATTTTTGAGGCTGTTTACAGGCACTCTGCAAACAGCTTCCTTTGAAAATTCATGCATTGGTGTTCACCTCTGTTTTATTAATATTTTGCATTGCGGACATTATATTCAGCTTTCTCGACTGGTCGAGATGAGCATAAATATTTGCTGTGGTCTGGATATCGGAATGGCCCAGCCACTCCTGAATATCTTTAAGCTGGTATCCCTTGGAAACAAGAAGACTTGCGCAGCTGTGTCTCAGATCATGAAACCGGATATGTCTCAATCCGTATTTCTTTAAAAGCTGAGAAAACTTACGGGTAACATAGTCCGGAGTAAACATTTCTCCCGATTCTCTTTTGAAAATGTATCCGTTCTTAACATAATGCTTTCCGTATTTTTTTCTGCCCTGTGCTTCCTTTTCCTTTTGCCTGATAAAAATCTCCTCGATTTCAGGAGAAAGAGGAAGAGTCCTGTGACTGCTTTCGGTTTTTGTCGTGTCTTTTTCGATTACATCGGAAAACCTGACAACGGTATGCTTGATGGTGACAGTCTTATTTACCGTATTTACACTGTCCCATTTAAGACCGCAGACCTCACTTCGTCGCAGGCCGTAAAACAGAGTCGTGTATATAACCGGATATATTTCCTCGTCTTTGATCTTCTCAAGCAGTTCCGAGATTTCACTTTCTGTGTAAAAGTCGACATCTCTCTTCTGAATCTTTGGGATTACCAGAAATTCCGTTGGATTATCAAATATCAGTTTTTCCTTTCTGGCTTGTGAAAAAATAAGAGTAAGCGTTGTCCTTATATGCTTCAGACTTGAAGGAGACAGTCCTTCTTTCTTATTCTTTGCGAGACTGTTATTGCCACTTACTTTTTCATAATTAATGAACTCCTGAAGATCTGATGAATCAACGTCGGCAAGCAGCAGATTCCTGTCTTTGAAATACGGAATAATATGGTTTTTACACATGCTTTCATAAAACTGAATGGTGTTCGGCTGCAATACATCCTGTTT
>ONJN01000106.1 GCA_900318155.1 uncultured Eubacteriales bacterium | reverse complement strand
GCGGAGACGGTGGGATTCGAACCCACGTGCCCTTGCGGACAACCGCATTTCGAGTGCGGCTCGTTATGACCACTTCGATACGTCTCCGGATATTCATAACTTCTCCGGATGGTTGATAATACTCCGGATATTTACTTATCAGAATCGATTCCGTCAGGCAAAACTTTGTCTGATAGATATAAATTTTATCATATATTCTTCATGAATTCAACAGAAAAAATGCAACCGCTGATTCGGGAAAATTCACGCTGCGCTGTGTGGGAGAATCATCTGCAGCGCGCCCGGGCAGACTTCAATTTCCAACCCGGTGGTCACCGCGATTTCGCCGTCGACACAGCACTGAAAAGCTTCTGCCCCAAACGGCTCAAGTCGCGCAGTCCGGCAGCGCACCATTTCTACAATGCCTTTTGCTTCCTCCATCTCATAATGCTTCCCCTGGCTGAACTTCGGGAAAAGCTTTAAAAATTTACGCCGCGTAACGTCATTTATCAGATTGATCTCGATCACCTCGTCACATACCGACGACAAAGGCGACGATTTGATCCCGCCGCCGCAGAACGACCCGTTCGAGACCGAACAAAGCAGCATCTGCCCGCTGCGAATCTCCCGCTGATCCGCGCTGACCGTGAGCGCGATCCCCTTTTTCCGGACAAACATCTGAAAAACCGCCAGCAGATACGCAAAAGAACCAGAAATAAACGGCTTTTTCTTAAGTTCCGCCGCTCTTGCGACAACGTTGCAGTCGAACCCATTATTGAACATATTTACGCAGTACCGTTCCCGCTGTACGCCATCGATTACACCACGATACTTCATCAGATCGATCGTGACCACATTCCCAGCAAGCTGCTTCTCAATGTTCTGAAAATCCTCTTTGTACAAAGGATACCCCTGTTCTCCGGAATGATTATCAGAGAAAAAACTCCGGATCGTATCGTTCCCTGTCCCGGTCGGAATGATCCCTACAGCAATCCCTGGAAATCCAGCAATCCCATTGACTACTTCATTGACGGTTCCGTCTCCGCCGCAGGCGTAGAACCGGGCAATCTCAGAACCTTTGTCGAATCCAGGATCAGGGCCCGCTCCGCACAGACTTTCCGCGATCTCCCGGGCTCGGCGTTCCGCGTCCCCGACCCCTTTTGTCTGATAAATCACCGGCTGCACGCCGGCTTTTTCCGCAGCGGCACGAATCTTCCAAACCAGTTTCTCACTGCCTTTCCCCTTCCCCGCAACCGGATTCACAAAAAAATAGTAATTCATCATTTTCCCCTTTTCCCGGTCAACCGGCACATCTCCGGATGTTATGATCAATCAGGTTATGATATACTTGAAACGATCAAGCTGTGATATACTTGAAACGATTAAACAAAAACTAAAACAATTCAACAACGGATTCCAATGCACTCCGGCCATGGCTCAGCGATCTCTGCACACCGGACGCAAAGCCGCTTTCACTGCATACAGACCGCAGCTCAACCGCCTCTGCACTCCGGTCATGGCTCATCCGTCTCTGTCAGCCTGCCGGATTCCCATTACATTCACACACTGCATACAATACATATGAGAAAGGACTGACAACATGGACCCAAGAGACAAAAAACTATCGGAACTCCTGATCAACTATTCCTGCAGGCTGAAAAAAGACGAAAAAATCCTCATTGACTATTCGGGAAAAGACTGCCTTCCTCTTATCCGCCAGCTTGTACGAGACGCGTATAATGCAGGGGCAAAGCCCTTTGTCACCGCCTCGGACAGCACCGTCACGCGCGAGATTCTGCTCGGCGCTGACGAGGATCAGCTCCGCTTCCTGAATGAATATGAACTGTTCCGGATGAAAGGAATGGACGCTTACATCGCGGTCAGAAGCAGCGACAACACTGCCGAACTGTCCGATGTCCCGGGCGAACAGCTCAGTTTATACAGCAAAATGACAAATCCGACACTCAACTATCGCGTTGACCACACCAAATGGGTCATTCTCCGCTATCCGAACGGTTCGATGGCCCAGCAGGCCAACATGAGTCAGGAAGCCTTTGCCGACTTCTTCTACGATGTATGTACGCTTGACTACGCCAAAATGTCCCACGCAATGGATCCGCTGAAGGAACTCCTCGAGAAAACGGACAAAGTCCACATCACCGGGCCGGGCACCGATCTGACATTCTCCATCAAAGGAATCGGCGCGGTCAAATGCGACGGCGGCTGCAACATCCCGGACGGCGAAGTCTATACCGCGCCGGTAAAAGATTCCGTAAACGGCGTCATCACCTACAACACCGCGTCCCTCGAACAGGGCTTTACCTACGAAAACATCTGTTTTCATGTCGAAAACGGCAAAATCATAGACGCAACCGCGAACAGCACTGAACGTATCAACAAACTGCTCGACACTGACGAGGGCGCCCGTTACTTCGGCGAATTTTCTTTCGGGATGAACCCGTACATCATGCATCCGATGAAGGATACTCTCTTTGATGAAAAAATTGCCGGCAGTTTCCATCTGACGCCGGGCATGTGTTACGAAGACGCCCCGAACGGCAACAAGTCCGCTGTCCACTGGGATCTCGTGATGATCCAGCGTCCGGAATACGGGGGCGGCGAAATCTGGCTCGACGACCGCCTTGTCAGAAAAGACGGTCTGTTCGTGATTCCGGAACTGGAAGCCCTGAATCCGGAAAATCTGAAATAAAACCCCTACGTACAATAACCACTGCAGAATGACGGGCCGGCAGTAAGCCGGCCCGCTTTACCCTCGGAGCCATTATCGGGCCGGTATTTGTTCCGAGGATTGCTTTTTTATCACAGTTTCCTGCTGTTTTCCATCAGTCTGTTTTAATCTTCATATACTTGTCAACGGCTTCCTGTGAAACCTCGAGCTTTTTATCACGATTCATCAGTTCCGATACCGTCTTTTTCGGATCGGCATGCTCGTTGACGATTCTATCCAGAGCAAACGTGATCGGCATCTCCACGTCATAATACTCTGCCATCGCCATTGCAGCCGGAAGCGCGTTCAATCCCTCAACAACCTGGCCAACTTCTTTGACAGCATCCTCCACTGTGTATCCCTGGCCGATCAGATTGCCGCAGCGATTATTCCTGCTGTGAACACTGGTCGCCGTTACAATCAGATCGCCCATACCGGCGAGTCCGTAAAACGTCTGCTCCATACAGCCGATCTTCATACCGAGACGCGTCATTTCCGCCATGCCGCGGGTAATCAGCGCGGCCTTCGCGTTGTCACCCAGTCCGATTCCGCTCGCGATGCCGCATGCCAGCGCGATGACATTTTTCAAAGCGCCGCACAGTTCAATGCCGTGCGAATCGACGTTTGTATAAACGCGCATGCAGGTGTTCATGAAAATATCCTGGATGTATTTTGCGGTATCATGATCGTCGCAGGCGGAGACGATCGTGGTCGGGAGATCGAGCGCGACCTCTTCCGCGTGCGTCGGGCCGGAAACCGCGACCATTTTAATGTGATCGTGTTTTCCGTCTTTGATCAGTTCGTCTTTAATGACCTCCGACATCGTCATAAACGTCTCTTTTTCGATGCCCTTTGCCGCTTCAACGATGATCTGACCGTCAGGAATGAACGGTCTTGCCTGCTCCGCGACGCTTCTGACAAAGACCGACGGAATGACAAAGAGAAGTATGTCTTTGTCCTTACAGACTTCTTGAATATCTTCCGTAAATTTCAGTTCATCCGGGATCACCATGCCCGGCAGATTCGGATGACGCCGCGTCGTCGAATATTCCTCGACCTCACTGTGCAGCGCGGACCAGACGAGCACATCATGCCCGCAGTTGCACAGCATTCTGGCCAGAGCCATTCCCCACGTTCCGGCGCCGAAAACACCAATCGATACCATAATTATTCTCCTTTTTTCCGCTGACCCACTTCTCCGCGACAATTCGGACCGGCTGCGGGTAAGCCGTCGGACCGCTGCGGATCAGACTATTTCTGTAAAAAAAGTCCCTTTCCGGAATCGCCGGTTCAGGAACGAAATCGTTACAATTGTTACAATATTTACCGTACTCCGGCATTTCACATAAATTATACAATTCTGCTGTACACTCCGTCAAGCATCACATGAACAGTCGGCGTCAGCCAGTTTTAAATCCGAAATTAAGAAAAAAATGAAAGCATAACAATTCTGATTCTAAAGGTTTTCTTTGGCGCGAGTTTTCCATAATTCTCGTGACAATTATTTGTCCGGATTTTGCTTGTTTTCTGTTTCGGACAGAATAACTATCACAAACCGAAAAAATCGTTGAATGATTATGCAGTATTCCAGTCCCGGCATAAAACGCACATACAATGACCACCCACAAACCCCACTAAACACAATTAGCACAACAAACGCAACAAGCACAACAAACGCAACAAACGAAAAAACCGCCTGCATTGTTGATATTTCAACATATGCAAGCGGTCGATCTCATGTTTTCAATGAGGTCAGACACCGGGCTTACCGGTTTTCAGGAAGGCTCACCGCCGGGCCGCCTGTCTGGCCGAAAAGGGCCTGATTTCAGCGGTCACAGCATCGGGAACCTCTTACTCTTATTCACAAAAGAATATCTCTTCGTTAATTCTTATACGTAACCCTGAGCCTTCATTGCATTGGCAACTCTGAGGAATCCGGCGATGTTCGCGCCTGCTACGAAGTTGCCCTTGCAGTCATACTCTTCACACGCTCTGTCGATCTGCTCATAGATTCCAACCATGATTTCTCTGAGGTTGTTGTCTACATCAGCAAATGATCTGTAGAGCTGAACCGCGTTCTGTGACATTTCCAGACCGGAAACCGCTACGCCGCCTGCGTTTGCTGCTTTGCCAGGCAGGAACAGGATACCGTTATCGATGAGATAATCTGTCGCTTCTCTTGTGCAAGGCATGTTCGCACATTCCGTAAGGCTGAAGCATCCGTTGGCAACCAGTGTCTTGGCATCGTCGATGTCCAGTTCGTTCTGGGTTGCGCATGGCATTGCGATATCACAAGGGATTTCCCATACTTTTCCACCTTCAACGTACTTGGCAGTCGGTACTTCTTCTGCATACTGTTTAACTCTTCCGCGCTTCTCTTCCTTGAGGATTCTCAGCGTCTCAAAGTCGATTCCGTTTTCATCATAAATGTATCCGTTGGAGTCACTGGCTGTCAGAACCTTGGCACCAACTTCCTGAGCCTTCTGCATCGCGTAAAGAGCAACATTTCCGGAACCGGAGATCAGAACTCTTTTACCTTCCATTGATTTTCCTTCATGACGCAGCATCTCTTCAGTCAGATAAACCGCACCATATCCAGTCGCCTCAGTTCTTGCAAGTGATCCTCCCCATCCGAGGCCCTTACCTGTAAGAACACCTTCAAACAGTCTGGTATGCTTCTTATAAGCGCCGTAAAGATAACCGATCTCACGTCCGCCAACGCCGATATCGCCTGCAGGAACGTCTTCTCTTGCGCCGATATTGTGGTGAAGTTCAGCCATAAATGACTGACAGAATGCCATTACTTCTCTGTCGGACTTTCCTTTCGGGTCAAAGTCAGATCCGCCCTTGCCGCCGCCGATAGAAAGACCAGTCAGCGCGTTCTTGAAGATCTGCTCAAATCCGAGGAAATTGATGATGCTTCTGTTTACTGACGGATGGAATCTCAGTCCTCCCTTATATGGTCCGAGCGCGCTGTTGAACTGAACTCTGTACCCTCTGTTTACATGAACCTGGCCCTGGTCATCAACCCATGGAACTCTGAAAGAAATGCTTCTTTCCGGTTCAACCAGACGCTCAAGGAGTCCGATATCTCTGTACTCCGCTTCATTTCTGTCGATTACCGGCGCGATTGAGTCAAGAATCTCTTTTACTGCCTGCTGGAATTCAGGTTCACCCTGGTTTCTGCTCTGCACGATTTCCATTATTTCATCTACGTATGCCATCTTTTCTCCTCCATAAATAACTCATGCCTTTTATTGTGTGAAATGCATAAATATAAGTACTTCAATTTGTGTGTATATAACAACATTAATTAGATTCTATCAAAAGAACCGCTGATTTTCAATATATTCTTGTAAAAAACATAAAAAAAAACCATATTTCTTCCAGCTTCTTTGTCTGATATACCATTTTCTGAACAGTAGAATAACATCTAATGTCAGGACTATTCGTTCTGATTTTTGACCTTAAGATAAAATGTTTATTTCTGGCTGAAAATCATGTATAATTCCCTTACGGCAGGGGACATCGGACCCTGTTCAACCAGGAGCGAAGCTCAAACAAGCTCGCCTGACTGGCGCGAGCGACGCCGTCAACAGAAGCCGGGAGCTTCAGCTCCTGAGATCGTCGGTGGGGGATTGATACCCGCCACCGACGTTCGAAGACAGAACCTGCCGCCTTCGTAAAACGTAGAGGCGGGGGATATCCGGCG
>ONJN01000035.1 GCA_900318155.1 uncultured Eubacteriales bacterium | reverse complement strand
TTCTCAATAACTACCCTTACAAACATGCAATTACTTTTACAAATGCCTTATGATATGTAATCGAACGAATGATCCACAAGGGATTGTCTCCTTTTGATCTGATGACTTCAAAGGAGCAGAAAAAACTGTTGTCTTCGCTTGACCTCTCACCCATTCCTCCTGATGAGGTCATCCTGAAACCACAGCTCATAAAACACTAACATTTCACCTGGACCAGGCAGAAGGTTTTATAGGATTCAACAAACGGGGTCTCGGTTACTTTTACAAAAGTATAGTACGCCGTTTATTCGCTGCGCCCGAATGATTACGAAAACAACAGTTTTATCTAATTATACACGCTTATAACGACCTGTTAAATCTTATTTTTATAATGTTGATCCTCGTCTAAAGGAGGATCACTTGCGTTTGCTTTTTCATTCAAGGAGAAAAGGCCGCCCGCGGCCTGCAACAATGAGAGTATACCGTTATCTCGAACCCTCACTCATTCTACTTTTCAGTAACCGGCTTGATCCATTTCCATGAAAGATAGTATGGGATATAGATGGCAAATTTAGTCATATCATCCGCTATGAGCATGATCAAGTATACGATTATAAACGGCAGTTCCAGAATAAATCCGGTAACAAAGACCAGCGGGATCACGATCAGGAACGATGCAACAGCATCACCAATCAAACCAATCATTGTATCTCCGCCGGCTCTTGAGATGCCCACAACAAATATGAGCGGAAAGTTCCTGAACACCATATCCACACAAAAGAACAACAGCATGATCCCTGCGGTATGAGAAGCCGCGGAAGATATATCAAACTGCGCCAGTAAAGGCAGTCGAATAACCGCCATCACCACACCCAGCATTATCCCCAACACAAAGGAAAGCAGCAAAAATTGGTATGAACGGTTTTTGGCTTCTTCTGTCTTGTTCTCTCCTACGCTCTTGCCTACAACGATCATGCAGCCGGTGTTGATGCTGTAAAAGACGACATAGATGAAATTCTCGATCGTTCGCACGACTGTCAGCGCTGCATAGTTTTCAATACCGAGCCTGGAAAGCATCAGGTTTAAAATGACAACGCCCAGCGCGAACAATCCGTCGTTGATCAGTACGGGGAATGCCTTCTTCCAGTATTTGACCAGGAATCCTTTCACCGCAAACAGCTTTTTGACCGGAGAGAGCAGTATATTCTTTTGCCATGCAGAAATGCCGTACAAAAGCACTGCATTGATTACAGACGCAATAAATGTGGCCAAACCCGCACCGGCGACCCCCATCGGTCTCACGCCCAGGCCTCCGAAGATCAGCCAATAATTGATAATGATATTGAACAGAGATGATATCCCGCTGCAAATCACCGGAAGTTTTACCTGCTCTATACTTCTCAGTGTGACACTGCCTATCTGTGTAATTACCGTGGTAATATAGGCAAGTCCTGCAAAGCGCAGATATGCTGCCCCTTCACCGATAAGGATCGAATCGTAATTTAGAAGTGACATGACCTTTTCCGGAAAAATGAAGCAGCCTGCCCCGATGATTGCGCATATCGGGATACTGCTGAGCATACAAGCCCCCATAGACCGGCATATCCCGTCAGTATCTCTTGCTCCGTGATACTGAGTGATAAATACAGCGCTCCCGGATGTAAAGCCATAGATGGCAGTCTCCACCAGATATGAGACTTGTCCGGCCAACCCTACCCCTGCCACCGCGACATCACCCAGCTGTCCGATCATTATGGTATCGACCAACCTGAAAGAACTCATGAGGATGTTCTGTATCATGATGGGCAGCACTAATGGAGCAAACAGTCCGAAAAATTCCTTGAGCGCATTAAGTTTTATTTCTCTGTTATGCAACATTCAAATTAATTTAAATTATATCCATTAATTGAATTTTTACGCACTATGTTATATATTAGTTTTATCACTAAACAAATAGAGAAAAAGTCATGAAGCTACAACAATTACAATACTTTACCGAGGCCGTCAAATACAGCAGCATCTCCAAGGCAGCTGAGGTTCTTCATGTATCTCAGCCCACAATATCTATCTCCATTCAGGAGCTTGAAAAAGAATTCAACGTCCCCCTCATTGCCAGAAGGTATCAGGGCTTTACGCTGACTGCCGAAGGAAAAGAGTTTTACGATCTCGCGATCAGTCTGCTGAAACAGGCTTCCCGCCTGCAAGACCAAATGGAGCAGTATGGTAATGCGGATCGCCCTGTTCACTTCGGCATAACACCGATGATGGGATCATTACTGCTCTCCGACCTGTATAAAAAAATCTGGATTAAATATCCCAATATCTCGCTCAAGACCGAGGAGCTCGGAAGCCGCATGCTTCTGAAAGACATTAAAGCAGATGTCCTGAACCTCGCGGTCTTGATTCATCAGAAAGAGTTCCCGAGAGAATTTGACTCTCTGTTGGTTAATGAACTGGAGCTAGTCTGGTGCTGCCTGCCTTCACACTATCTGGCCGAAAAGAAGTCTATCACTGCGGAGGATCTCAAAGATGAGCCTCTTGTCATGTTTGACGACAATTTTGCCGTCTCCGAGGTCATCGCCGATTATTTTCAGGATGCGGGCATTACTCCCTATATCATCCACTCGACACATCAACTCTATACTGTACAAAACATGATCCGCGACGGGATCGCTACCGGCTTTCTTCTTAAACCGATCGCCGAACAATTTCCCTGGTTAACCTACCACTCTCTGCCCAGAACAGTGAGATACAGTCTTGTCTGGCTCAAGAAAAAGGCCCTTCATTCCAATGTAAAGAAGATCATCCAGTTATTTGAGGAAGGGGTCTCATAACCGGATGATCTTCGTGATTGCTATTCGTGATGTCACCGCCTAAAACGAACCGGCAGTCAGCCCAAAGTCAAGAGTCACCGACGTACCCGTTATGGAGGCTGCTTTTTCATTTGAAGCCAAGAAAACTACACACTCAGCCACTTCTTCAGGGAGGATGAATCTTCTCTTTTCTTCTGCCTGCGGATACTGGCCGAGACCCAGCAGATCATATTCATCCCTGTCTTTGATACCGGAGTGCAGAAATCCCACGTCCAGCATTTTTGTCTTGACCATATCAGGACAGACGATGTTTACACGAATACCGTCTTTCGCAAAATCAATTGCCAATGACTTAGTGATCATATTCAAAGCACCTTTGGTGGCACAGTACAAACTAGCCTCCGGAAATGCTATGCTCCCTGCTGTAGAACCAATATTGACAATGGCTCCTTCTGTCTGCGCGAGATGCGGTCTGGCATATTTACACATGAAATATGTGCCTCTTACATTGATGTCGAACAGATCATCAAAGTCTTTCTGTTCTGTCTCATCCGTGGAAAGTTCAATATATTTCCCCGCCGCATTGACCAGCACATCCAGCCTTCCGGCTTCGGCAGCGATCTCGTTCACTACTTTCCCGCAATCTTGCACATTCTTAACATCCAGCATTTTGTAGCGGACCTGCTCTCGTTCACTGCTCAGTTCATCGACTGTCTTCTTCAGCGTCTGTTCATTCCTTCCGATGATGTATACTTGAGCGCCCAGATTCGCAAACAGTCCGGCGACCTCTTTTCCTATGCCGCCGTTTCCGCCGGTGACAATGACCGTTTTATCAGTGAAATCGCTCATGTCGGTTTCTCCATGTGTCTCTTCTCATCGATCACAGATTAGGATAGTGCATTTTAAATTTCATGAACCCGTCATCCACAGCAATAATCTCTGAGTTAACTGCGCTGGATTCATCACCGGCCAGATATGCTACTACGTCCGCCACCTGTTCCGGCTGTATAGCCTTCCTTCTCATCTGATCATTTTCCACCAGATCCCACATATCCAGTTCTCTATACTCTTCCAGCATGGCTGTATCCACTCTGCCGGGAGCTATCGCGTTGACTCTGATTCCATATGGTGCCAGTTCAAGAGCAGTTGTCTGTGTCAGGCTGGCAATACCGCCTTTGGAGGTAGTGTAACCGAAAAGTCCTTTAGCCGCCATGAAGGCATAGACAGAACAAGTGTTGATGATCGAGCCCTTGATTCCGTTTTTGATCATGCTCCGGGCCACTTCAACGATACAGTAGAACACGCCGTACAGGTTGACTTTAAGCACATCGTCAAAGTCTTCAACAACATCCTCGTCCATGATTGATTTGAGAGTTCCTATACCTGCATTATTAAAGGAAATATCGATGTGGCCATACTCTTTCTCAATCTGATGAACCGTATCAGCTACTGCTTGATAGTCAGAGACATCTGTGAGAAACTTTCTCGCCTGACCGCCGATTTCCTCTACCAATGAAGCGGTTTCATCCAGCTTCTGCTCGTTGATATCAACAAGCATCACAACAGCTCCCTCTTTGCTGAGCTTCAGCGCGGTTGCCCGTCCGATTCCTCCGCCCGCGCCTGTGACGATGGCCACTTTGTCAGTTAGTTTCATGATAAACCTCCTCTCTGATAATTCTGCCAACTGCGGACGAAGGCTCCTCTGCTGATCTGCTTTTTGAATCAACCAGCGTAATGGTAGACGCAATCGTCAACAGTACGATTCC
>ONJN01000176.1 GCA_900318155.1 uncultured Eubacteriales bacterium | reverse complement strand
GTAATGTTCGGAAGAAACTTCTTACTGGGTCAGTAGAGCAGTTTGGAAAAGAGGATGTTTTTGCAGTAATCATCCATAATGTTTGGAACTCTTTTAGAGTTAAAGTGCCATATCTTGCTAAACAACGTCTGGAAGAAGCATATGCTAAAAGCCATGATGAAATGATGAAAGAAGTTGATCATCTGAATTTACTTTTTAATCGTACTCAGAACATTCATAATTTTGAAAATCGAATCATTTTACGCACAAAGAGTTTTGTGACAGATATTACCTCGGATATCAATACAATGATTATTGATGCGTTCAATTATTATGGGGCTTTATGCAGAAAATATAGCGTAATTAGTACTGGTATTATTGTAGAAACACCGATCAATCAGATTAATTTTAATTTTAGAGCCAATTCTGAAATAGAAGATCAAATAAAAGCGGATATAGAGAATTTGCGTAAACAAATCGGTTTTATTGATTTTGTTCTGAAAAACAAAAGTTTTGAAAACTCTGTCAGATCTTTTTTGATTGATATAAAAACGTCCTTTACTGATATCAAAGAGATAAAAGAACACCTGAAGTCATCGCTTGAGGCATATATGCTAAATGTTTATCATGTCGTAAGAAATTATCTCGATGAAGTATCCGAAACAATCCAATCTATTGATTATGATGAGTTTTATCAAAGTCAGATGAATAAAGATACTAATCATACTGATGGCATAGATACTAGGAATTCTTAATTATATTCACTGAGAAAAGGCTTGATATAAGTCTCTAGTAGATGTAAAAGTTTTGCTATTGCGTCATGCATATACATAAATGAGACCGTTTCACAAAAGTGATTCGGTCTTTTCATGTCCGACTATTTATACAATATTTCTTGTGACAAATATCATTTTAGAAAAATGGATATGAAGCGTTTGAATGTGAAGTTATTTCAGTAAATGCTGATCCTAGAGGATATTCGAAAATAAATTAAGAAAATGAAAGTTATAAGTTTTAGCCTTTATTTGTGTCGCTGAATTAGAGTGCCATTTCTGGGTAAGCACTAAAGATTTCCCTGAACCGTATAAATACTGATGAAAATACATTTTGTATTATTCACATCAGCCAATATTGAGTTGGTTCGGTTCAATATTGAGCGGTCAATTAAGTGAGTACTGTATATTCTGAATATAATTCGCCGGTAAACGACCAATATTGGCCCATCACCGGCGAATTGTTTTTATCTCTTTTTTATCAGATCACGTTGAGTGATCTTCACTTCATCCGGAAGACAGTTACTCCAGGGAAGCAGTTCTTCGATCGGTCTCTTTCGAATATTCTCAAGACAATATGAAAGATATTGCTCGGACTTCAAACCGTTTGCCCGCGCTGTCTGAACGATCGAGAATAATTTTGCAGTCACATCTGCACCATCCGCAGTTTTGCAGAAAAGGAAAGACTTCCTTGCAATGACAAACGGTTTCACCACTCGTTCAGCTAGATTGTTATGGTTTTCAACATATCCATTTTCCAGATACGTGTAAAGTTCATCGCGGTTGTTCTTATAGTAATTCACTGCTTTCTTCAGCTTCACATTCAGCCCGGAATCTATGGAATCTATATACCTGTCCAGTTTTGATATGCAGTTCAGGTAGTAAGGTTTGTTTCTTTCCTGCTTTATCCTTGAGGCAGTATATTTCTTATGCCGGAACTTTTCTTCATGAAGAAACAGTTTTCCCATAAGTTCCATGACCCGATATGCCGGATTCTTTCTCATCTCTTCCTGCGTGAGATCCGTCAGACAATCGTTGAAATACCGGCGCGCATGGACCATACACCGCTGTACCTTGACTCCCTGATCCGGAAGAGAGTCATAGCCTGAATATCCATCGCATACAACATATCCGTCATAATCACGAAGTATCTCTTTCGTTCCTCTTGTACTGCGCGTATCACTGAAAGAATAGATATAAACAGGCTCTTCCCAGTATGTTGTCGCATAGACAAACATATAGCACTGGGTCTTTTCATCGTTGATCACTTTTAGCGGCGTCTCATCGATATGAAGGACTTTTATCTCTGTCTTCAGAAGTGCTTCGAACAGCCTGTCATATAATGGCTCAAGTAATTCCATACTCCGTGCTGCCCAATGACATATGTCCGCTTCCGAGATCATGAATCCTTTCTGACACAGATAATTGCCATAACGGTAGAACGGTATGCCAAGTTCATATTTCATGTCCAGTATGTTCGCCGCAAGCGACGGCGTAAGCGGAGAATGCGGAAAAGGATCTGTGTTGCTGTTCGCTTCATAGATATGATCGGCGTCCCTGTATTTGTTCCTCAGGATTCGCTTCACTTTAAATGATCCGGGAATATATTCCAGTTTATACGTTTCGTCCTGCCCGAATAGTTTCACTGTATCCCTTGCAATCTGGTTTTCATCGAAATCATAATCAATGACAACGTCATCTTCTTCTCCCCGGTACGCTTTCTTCAGCTGCGTCAGGAATGTCTCAGTAGGAGTGCGCCGTTTCTTTTTCTCTCTTATCTCTTCCAGTTCATTAATGACGGTCTCTGTTCTAAGCTTCTCTGTTTTGGGTATGAACGGCTTTATCTCAGCTGCCCGTTTCTCCTTTACCAGTTCTTCATATTTTGCAATCAGATCTTCCATCCGCATCATCAGTTCTCTATGAGAAACACGGACTGCCTCCAGTTCGGATACCGTTTCCTTCAACTCCCGCTCTTTCTCTGCAAATTCCTTGTTCTTATCGAGGAGAAGTCTTATCAGTTCGTCCTTACTCAGTTTTTCAAGTTCTTCACTCTTCATGATTGAATCACTCCGTCCTCATAGTTGAAATACTTTCTGAGCACAGCGATTTTTTTCCTGCTCAGATGTCCTGTATATGCCTTTGTGCCGATCATCAGTATCGGGATCATATGGATCTCTGCCTTGTCTTTTTCGCTGACAGAGCCAAGATCAAAGGCATCCTTTAAAAGCATAAGTTTATCTACGCCCGGAGTAAATGTGATCTTATCCGGCTCGATCAATCCTTCTTCCGTGATCTTTCCTATATATCTCTGTTCGGATACCGGATATCCTTTTTCCCTGGAATAATGGGAAGTCACAGAATACAGATAGTAGTTATTCCGGATCTGTTTCACAGACGTTCCTTTCGTGTGATATTTCTCTACCCACGCGGGGTATGTTTTTGTCTTCATATTGTATATTATACACTATTTTGTCCCATAAAAAAACCACTTACTGCAATCATTTTGATCGTCTCAGCGGTTCTACTGTGCGAAGGATCAGACGCAGCTGCGACGCTGTTATCTTGATATCCTTTTCAGCTCTTGGAAACATATATCTGTGACTGTCCAGCCTGTTCTGGTACATCCATATACTGCCTTTTTCTATCTCTATGATCTTTACCTGCCGCGCATTCTTTGAAAAGAATATGAACAGGCTGTTGAGATGATCCGCATCCGGAAAGGCTGTATGG
>ONJN01000002.1 GCA_900318155.1 uncultured Eubacteriales bacterium | reverse complement strand
GCCCACTTCATGCCCGGACGCAATCAGTTTCTCCAGAGCCGGCACCGCGAAATCCGGTGTCCCCATATAAACAATCCTCATTATTCTTCCTCTGCCGCCGCTGCAGCTTTCTCAGCTTCCTTTGCCGCTTTTGCAGCCTTTTTCGCCTGCTTTGCCTGTTCTTTTTCTTCTTTTACACGCTCTTTGTCTTCTTCTTTAACCTTCTGATTAAGCCGTTCAAGTTCCTGTTCCACCGTATGCATTTCAACTGCTTTATCGCTGTAAAGAATGCCGTCCAGATGATCGGTCTCATGGCACATGACTCTTGCCGCGAAACCTTCAAATGTATATTCTCTCTCTTCGCCGTTCATATCCAGCGCTTTAATGCGGACTTTCTCCGGTCTCTCCACCGTCCCGTAAAAATCCGGTATGCTGAGGCAGCCTTCTGTATCGGAAACGGTGCCTTCTTCTTCTATAATTTCCGGATTGATCATATAATAAACCTCTCCCGGTGACGGCTCCGCGACGAACATACGACGCAGTGTTCCTACCTGTGGAGCCGCAAGGCCTACGCCGCGGTAAAATCTCATTGTTTCAACCAGGTCCTTCATCGTCGTCCTGATCCGGTCTGTTACTTCTTTAACTTCACGGCTCTTCTTTCTCAATATCGGATCTTCGTCTTTTAATACATTTCTGAGTGCCACTTTCTTCTCCCTTTCTTTCAATACAATTAATAAGAATTATACGGATTGATATCGATTATTAGAGTACAGTCTGTTTTTCTCTTTTTCAGACTGTCTCCAAATTTCCTTAAATAAAAAATATACTTGTTCCGGAATCCTCGCGGACATTTGACCAGGAAGTGATACCGAAACCGGTCTTTTCCCTTATAAGAAGCTGTTGCTTCAGGGTCAAAGATTTTCTCCGCGTTCGGTAAGCCGATCCTTATCAGATAATCCCTGCATTCCATGGCAGTTTTCACGGCTTCGTCCTCCTGTGACGAGGTGAAATACGCAGCGATCAGATCACTAAATGGCGGGTATTCCATAAATTCTCTGATCCGGATCTCCCGTTCAAAAAAGCTTTTATAATCCGCCGCAGCAGCCGCTTTCAGAACCGGTTCATCCGGGCTGAATGTCTGTACGATGACTTTTCCGCGTTCACTGCCACGTCCCGCGCGGCCCGAAACCTGCGTAATCAGTTGAAACGTCCGCTCGGAAGACCGATAATCCGGTATATTCAGACTCACGTCTGCCGTTACGATGCCTACCAGCCCGACATTCCGAAAATCCAGCCCTTTTGCAACGAGCTGCGTCCCGATCAGGATGTTCGTCTTTCCTTTTGAAAAAGCATGAATGATCCTGCGGATTTCCGACGTACTTTTTGCCGTATCCAGATCGAGCCGCTCTGTCCGGTAATCCGGAAAAAAACGCGCACAGGCATCTTCCACCTGCTCCGTGCCGATCCCGAAAAAGCCGATCCGATCACTTCCGCAGGCCGGACACTTCTCCGGAATCCGGTACCTGCGCCCACAGTAATGACAAACCGCCGCCTCCTCATTTCTGTGATAAACCAGAGAAATATCACAGTCCGGACACTTCAGTGCCTCACCGCATTCCCTGCAGGAGATAAAAGTATAATACCCCCGCCGGTTCTGAAAAAGAATGACCTGCTTCCCGTCTTCCACCGTGCGCCGGATCTCACTGTACAACAGGCTGCTGAAGATTCCCCGGTTTCCCGATTTTAGCTCCGCGCGCATGTCGACCAGCACCGTTTCCGGAAGCGGCGTCCTGTTAAAACGCTGCTTCATCTCGATCAGCGTGTACAAACCCTCACAGGCTCTCTGATATGACACAACCGAAGGCGTCGCGCTCCCCAGAATCAGAATACCGTCCGAATACATCAGCCTCTTCACCGCAATATCGACCGTATCATATCGGGGTGTCTGATCCGACTTGTACGTCGCCTCATGCTCCTCATCCATAATGATCACGCCGATATTCTCAAGCGGCGCGAATACACCGATCCGGGCGCCGATCGCGATGTGCGCTTTCCCGTTTCTGAGACGCGACCATTCATCAAAACGTTCCCTTTTTGTCAGGCGGCTGTGAAGCACCGCGATTTCCTCTTTTCCGAATCGGCCGACAAAACGTTCTACGATCTGTTCCGTCAAAGCAATCTCCGGAACCAGCATAATCGCCGTCCGGCCTTCCGACAAAACAGCCTCGATCGCCTGCATATACACCTCGGTCTTCCCGCTGCCCGTGACTCCGTACAAAAGAAAAATCTTGTGTTCATGTGCCCTGACCGATTTTTCGATCGTATCCGCCGCGGCCTGCTGTTCTCCGGTCAAAACCTCTTCAGAAGAATGCTCCGCCGCGATATCCGCATACGGTTCTTTTTCCTTTCCGGGCGGAGCCGGCTTTCCGACAGGCAGAAAACAGCGGACCGCATCAATATACTTGATCCCGTACCGCTGTCTCATCCACCTGCAGGCTGTGATCATTTCTTCGTTCATTGAAACGCCCGATTCCATATCCGTTTCAATTCTTTTAAATTTTTTAATATTTTTATCCGGCGTCACATCCGTTTCAAAGACAATGCCCCGCCTGGTATGGTTTCCCATGCCGAACGGTACTTTAACGACCGCGCCGGGTTCCAGCACTTCGTCCGACTCATACGTAAAAAAATCATCGGTATATCTGCTATTATTGTCAATAACAATATTATAATACATTCCTTCTCCGGATTTACAACAGAATCATGCCGTTCTTTTCACAGGTCTTGATCATATCCTGCGGCCAGACACTGACCTGGACTTCTCCAATGTGCGCTTTCTTAAGGAAATACATACAGATGCGGCTCTGGCCGATCCCGCCGCCGATCGAAAGTGGCAGCTCATCGTTCATTACCGCCTGGTGATATGCCATTTCCCGCCGTTCATCCGCGCCGGCCAGCGTGAGCTGTCTGTCCATCGACTCGGCGTCAACACGAATCCCCATCGATGAAATCTCAAAAGCCGTGTCAAGAAGATCATTCCATAGGATAATATCCCCGTTCAGTTCCCAGTCATCATAATCCGGAGATCTTCCGTCATGCTTTTCTCCTGATTGCATCGCGCCGCCGATTTTCTCGACAAAGACCGCGTGATGTTCTCTGCAGATGAGATCCTCCCGTTCCTTCGGTGTTTTGTCAGGATACATGTCTTCCAGCTCCTGCGCAGTAATAAAAAAGATTTCATTTGGAATGTCGTTTTTAATCTCCCGGTAAAGCCGGTTCACGTAATCGCTGAGATTCCGCACTGAATTATAAATCGTGCGAACCGTTTCATGAAGATATTCCGTGGTTCTCTGCTCTTTGGTAATAACTTTTTCCCAGTCCCACTGATCGACATAAATCGAGTGGAGATTGTCCAGCTCTTCGTCCCGCCGGATTGCATTCATATCTGTGTAAATGCCGTGCCCGGATTCAATTCCGTACTTTCCGAGCGCGTAGCGCTTCCATTTGGCCAGGGACTGGACGATTTCAACCGGATACTCGTTCATATCTTTCAAAGTGAACGAAACCCGCCGTTCCGTTCCGTTCAGATTGTCGTTCAGACCCGTCTGCGGGTCAACAAAAAGCGGTGCGGTAAACCTTCTCAGTTTCAGGCTGTAAGCCAGTTCCTGCTGAAAATAGTCTTTGATTTTCTTAATAGCTCTCTGCGTCTCTAACGGCGCCAGTATCGAATGATAATCTTCAGGTATTATAACTTGTGACATGAAATATCTCCCATTAATAAATAACTAACTTCTCTCCGAAAAAACACACCCACAATAATTCTGCCGGTACAGACCATATTTCTTCGATAAAACTACGCTTCGCCGAAATCCGTCCTTTTTCTTGAAATCGATATCCAGAAACTGCAGATCGTCATAACCCTCCGCGATCTGTTGCCCGATTCCGGCGATCACCTTAAAATTCTTATGAGGACTGACTGTCAGCGTCGTCGTATACAGAAAAAAGCCGCCGGCCGCCGCGTACCCGGCCGTTTTCTCAAGCCTTTGTCTGAAACAGACCTCGCATCTTGCGCCGCCTTCCGGTTCATTCTCAAGCCCCTGTACGCGCTCCAGATAGCGTTCGGGTTCGTAATCCCCTTCTACAAAGCGAATCATTTGACCGTTCTCTTTATTTTCCGCATTATACGCCTCTAAAAAACTGATCTGGCTGTCTTTTCTTTTTTCATACTCATCATAATCGGTTATGCATGGATTATAAAAGAAAACAGTGATATCATATTGTTCTGCAAGACGCTCTATGCAGGCTGTACTGCATGGTCCGCAGCAACTGTGCAGAAGTACTTTTTCTTTCACATTTATTTTTTCCATAGCCGTTATTATATCACATGTTGAGAACGATTAAAAGGCAACAAGGAGTATCACATGAACAACCGATTCAAGTTCCTTAAAAAAAGAAAAGCCCGGCCGGCCGGGGCGCCTGAGGTGTTCAGGCCGCATAAGACCGAAACCGGTGATATGTCTGCAGAACTAATGAATACTGTGAATGCCTGGCTGAAAACACAATTCGGACGGAAAATGGTCAAACTGTCGATCGACGGCGGGTTTACCTGCCCGAATCGTGACGGAACAAAAGGTGTCGGCGGCTGCCTCTTCTGCGGTGAAGGGGCCGGCGGTGATTTTGCGTCCGATATCAGTGATCAGATCCGCCTTTTGTCAAAGAAATGGCCTGATGCCGGGTATATTGCTTATTTCCAGAACCATACAAATACCTATGCGCCCGTCAAAGTCCTCCGCGAAAAATTCAGTGCGGCACTGAAACACCAGGGCATTGAAGGAATCGCCATTGCCACTCGTCCGGACTGCTTATCTGAAGAAGTTCTGGACCTGCTTGATGAGATTAACCAGGATCATTTTATGTGGCTCGAGCTCGGCCTTCAGACAATTCATGAAGAAACCGCTGACCTCATCAACCGCTGTTACAGCCTCGACATCTACGAAAAAGCAATTTACGAGCTGAATAAAAGAAATATTAAAACAGTCACACACCTGATCCTCGGTCTTCCCGGCGAGACAAAGGAAAACATGCGCGAATCGGTCGAGTACGTTTGCAGCTCCGGAACCTGGGGAATCAAACTCCATCTCCTTAACGTTGTCCGTAACTCGGGAATGGCCATACTGTATCCTGACTATCTTCCCTTCGAATCCCCGGAAGATTATATTGACCTAGTCTGCGATCTGATTGAAATCATTCCGCCTGAGATCACGATTCACCGGCTGACGGGAGACGCCCCGCGCAATATCCTGATTTCCCCTGAATGGTCCTATAAAAAAAGAACCATTCTCAACGGCATCAACGCCGAATTAAAAAGACGCGGTTCCTGGCAGGGCTGTAAATGCGAATGAAGAACGGCGTCCCCCAAAAAAGGACAAGGCATCCCTCAAAATGTGGTTCGGGTTTTGAGAGATGCCTTTCTATAAATGCATGAATAGTGAAATTGCAACATTTGTCGGTTGTTTACGATATATGATTATCGTTACTTATTCACAACGACTGTGTACACACGCTTGTTTCCGGATGATGACCGGCATATGACCTTAAACATATTTCTTCCGGAAGTAATTTTCTTTTTGCCTTCTCCTGTCACGCCGGCTGTTTTTTTGCTGCTCGCCTTCGCTGCAAGAATATAGAGCGAGCTTGTTTTCTTTGGAACCCTGATCGTGAATGTCTTCTTATAACTGAGTTTATCTGTTGCGATCAGTTTGTACTTCTTTGATCCGGCTTTGACGATGAGAGACTTCAGATACGCGTTGTTGTCGCTTTTGTTTCCTTTCGGTTTCGACGCTTTAGCTGAAGGCATATTTTTATATACCGGGATTCTGAAGTTGATTTCCTTTTCAAGCAGATCGTTTTCTTTGTAGTTATTATAGATCGTCACCGCGTTTTCATACGGTGCGCTGACACTCGTCATGAAGATGTTTGTTCCCACTTTGCCGGAACCATTGCGAACATTGAAGTGTTCAAGATACAGATTGTCCTGTTTGTTGCTGACGTATTCGCTGTTAATGCAGGACGCACCGCCGTTCACCGCCTTTGGCAACGTGTTCCAGTTCTGTTTCCGGGCGTATTTCAGTGCCCTTTCTGAAGCCTTTCCGGAAGTACTGTCGTACGCACCAATATTGAATGGATTATAGAAGCCTTTGTACCCTTTGGCTTTTCCGGATACCATTTTTGAACTTGTTCCAAGTTCGTTCCAGGCTTTTGACGCCAGATATACAGCGCTCAGATTGTATTTTTTCCCCGCGTCGATGAAATACTGCGCATTCTCTTTTTTATAAAGTGTCTTGTTTCCGTAGAGGATGCCTCTGACCGCCGTCATGTCCTGATAACTCTGGTAAGTTTCATTTTCAAACATGAATATGCCCTTTGACGTAAGCCAGTTTCTCGGATCCATATAATACTTCACAGCGTCTTTCGATGCCGCGTAGAAGAGTTTTCCGTCTTTGTTCTTATATTTGTTTGTCAGATAATCATAATTCCCTTTTGCGGTCGAACGGAACGCGCAGCTTTTGGAAGCAGCGATCAGGTTGTTGCCGGATTTGGCTGTCATTTTCGCGGTGGCACCAGACCAGGTCAATCCGGTTTTCACCGGTGTGAATGTCCAGTTCGGATGTTTTTCATGAAGCTTTTTCAGTTCTGTGATGTACGATTCAGGAAATCCTGCCGCTGTTATATAGCTTAAATCATCTGATGCCGTGCTTTTCTTTGTATGGGCCGTTTTCTTTTTTCCGGCTGTGCTGCCGGCCGGTTTCCCGCCGCTGAGCAGTGTCACGTAACGCGCGGAAACATACACATAGGAATTTCCGCTTTTAATTTTGTACCATTTGCCTCCATCAGACGCATAGGCCGTTATGACGATATCGACAGGCTGATTTTTGCTGAGCCGGCCCAGATATCTGTAGCCTGTACCCGCTCCGCTTCTCATATTAAGAACCGTACTCGTTCTGCCGGTAATTGAGCCGTAACGGATGTCTACTGCACTACTGTTAATAAAACCTTTTTTATCGCTTGAATAGTACCAGACATTCGGTTTAGAAGCGTCCACAGCCGAAGTAAAGCATTCTGTGAGCAGTGACGCTTTGGTTCCTTCAGATAAAACCGAAACCCGGCCGGCTGATGGTGAGGCCGCTTTTCTGACTATCGCCGAACCCACGGTAACTGTTCCTTCCGCACTGACGACGCCCTTCTTCAAAGCGCTGCTCTTCACCGCGGCTGCCTTCTTTTTATCAGCAGCATTATCTTTCTTTTTCTCTTTCTTTGTCCCTGTGTTTTTTTTCTTCTTTGTCGTATCTTCTTTACTTTTAGTGGTCGTATCTTTTTTAATATCTGCTTTTGTGTCTTCGGATTTTTCTTTTGGCGCGGCGTCTTTCTTTACGCCCGCAGTTTTGTCTTTCTGCGTGGTGTCTTTCTTTGCATCCGCGGCTTTGTCTTTCTGCGCAGTGTCTTTCTTCACGCCCGCAGTTTTATCCTTCTGCGTGGTGTCTTTCTTTGCATCCGCGGCTTTGTCTTTTGACGTTGTCTCTTTCTTCACGCCCGCAGTTTTATCCTTCTGCGCGGTGTCTTTTTTCGGGTCCGCGGCTTTGTCTTTTGACGCGGTGTCTTTCTTCACGCCCGCAGTTTTATCTTTTGCTGAGGTGTCTTTTTTCGGGTCCGCGGCTTTGTCTTTTG
>ONJN01000104.1 GCA_900318155.1 uncultured Eubacteriales bacterium | reverse complement strand
ATAAATGTCGTATTATATTTTTCTGACATGTTGTCTATATACAGATGCACACTTCCGGAATAAGATGTTTCAGTCAGCTGCTTATTGATCCGCCAGCCGTCACCCAGGTTCAGGTAGTCATCCGTAAATCGGATACTCCTGAGGAAGTCCGTTATGAGCTCGGTTTCATCTTCATTGATGTACTGGTTGCCGGATATTGACGTCTTTTCCGCTACGAGTTCGATCATGCAGGAGCCGTATATAGTAACATAGGACTGTACACGCTTTTCGTTCTCTTTCCACTCGACGGTCAGGAACAACTGGCCCTCATTACTGGTAAAATAGCCCACATCTTCCGCGTACGGGAATGTACGTTCGAGCATCTCCAGTTCTTCGTCGGTCAGGTCATTCATACTGGTTTTCTTTGTCATGGAGTCGTCATTACAGATAGTCAGACTCATGGCGATTGTATCTTCCAGGACGTCGTCTGTCGGGGTAATAATTTCGATCCCGTAGCGAATTGAATTGTCATCATCGTCGGTCTCTTCCCACATGAAGTATTCTTCCGGCATTGTAAATTCGATGTCGAACTTATCCCAGACATTCCGGACATATTCCTTCTTTTCCGCAGCAGCAATACCGGTCATGAAAAGCAGGACGACCGTGATCAGGAGCGTGGCGATGATCCGCATTTTCTTGTTCATTTTGATTCCTCCTTATATATTATATTATTAGTCGTATGAGTCCTGGATCATCCGTATGGACTCCTGGTCAAGAGTGATCTCAACGACTTCATCCGCTTTTACGAAACCGACAATCCCGGAGTATTCCTCCCTGACCTGTAACCAGGATCCGTTCTCGGCAAGTACGGTCATAACTGCGTTATTCGGCATTCGCTTTGCGATGACTCCGTCGTTTTCAGGAGTGTACCTAAGGTATACAAAACCGGTGATTCTTCCTGAACAAGGAGTGACGATATGCAGCGGGTTTTCCCGTGGATAGTAGTTTTTCCAGATGTCGTTTTCATCGTCATCTTCGATGTATGTTTCATATATAATATCTTTCAGGTACTGTGTTTTAATGTACCCGGTTCTGCCATCATAGGAGACTGAGGCCCATGCTCCCCGGTCACCACAAAACGCACTTACCTCGACAACTGTCCCGCTCGGAATGGTTCCTATTACGTGCCCGTCGTCGGAGTAATAATCCCTGACAGCAACCGGTAATTCGTTCCAGGTCGTGACTACCTTATCCTTGGTTATTGCAAAACCGGTTTGCATCATTATTATCATCACGGCCGCAAGAACTATGGCAAAGATGACCATGTGTTTTTTATTCATAACAGACCCTCCCGTATAATTTATTGGCACTATAATTATACCATATTATTCTCCTGTATAGTATTTATTTGTTCGGAAATACAAAATTAAAAGGGCACCATTTCTGATGCCCTCGTAACCCGCTTCATCCAGTTTAAGCCACAGAATCTAATATTATTTATTTCTATGACTTCCGGTTACCTCAGTACCCGGTTATGTTATCCTCCAGCAGCGGGCTGTCCTACTCAATTAGGACTATATATATTATATGCTTTTACTCCTATTGACTCAACCCCTCCCTTTGTTAAGGAATTTCTTATTGAAAATATAAATTAAATATATAGAAAAGATATCCCATTCTGCTCGCTCCCCCCGTTTCCTCATTTCGTGTCTCTTTTTCCTTTATCATTAAGGTATAATATATATGAAGAATATTTATCCCATTGATTCCATTTTTCTCTATGAATTTACCCTATGTATTAAATTTGTATTTTGTATACAATGAAGATAAAAAGGTTTCCACGCCATCGTTCTTTTCCCTTCTTTGCTTCTTTTTCTCTTGCTTCTTTTTGTTTTCCTGTTTCTTTTCTTTTCCTTTAAGCCTTTTCGAGGGTGCTTTTTGTGAATGTCGTTATTTTAAGCCGTTTTCCAGCCATGCGAATTTGCCAAAATACGGTTTTCCGCAGTAAAACCATGCAAAAACCATACAAAAACCCATCCCAGACCCCGCACTCCGTGCTTGTTGCTATATAATGCGCCGTTTTCCACTTCGGTGGAGTCCGGGGTTTTTTGGCACTTCGGCGGGGGCTGTATGCGTTATTCTATAAGCGGTTGACCGTTTTCCACTAACACATAACGTTATGTGGTTTTCGTCCTTTTTGATTTTCTGTATATCTTATTGAAAAAAATTATTTATTTTGGCTTATATTGACGTAATATATAACTGGATCTGTTTTTCACAGGAGGAATTCATCATGTTAACATTACCGCCGGATCTTATAAATGCATATGACGAGTTATATATAGGTAATACGGAGCGGTTTCCGTTATCTTTTTTTTCAAAACAATATCCTGAACGCAGTCATCAACGCGCGCTGGAATTATTCCGTTACGCGCTCACTACAAGATTACACTGGGACAAGTACGAGATCCGCGACCATCTTACAATGGATATCGTTAAAAAACTGAAACTGAAACCAATCCTGGAGTATATCAAATTTCCTGTCGGGTTTAATCCTTCTACAAGTTTATTTTTCATCGCGTGGTGTTTATATCCTGAAACTAAAAACAAATCTATTGTTGATGTTGAACTTGAAACGTATGAACATTTTCTCTCTGGCAGAATTCAAAAAATGCCCAAAATGTATTTTGACGGTGTCGATGGTTTAAACAGAGCATATCATTGTTTGATATATGCTATTAACAAATACAAACCAAGCATTGAAAACGATATGTATTCTTTGTATGAATTCTTCACGACTGTGAACGCAATATCGTTTTTGTCAGAAATTAAACTCATTAAAGTGTGTAATTCGTTTTCAATTTCCCCTCTTGACTTTTTGCATTATTCATTACCATTGGCACAGAGAGACAATACTTATTATAGTTATTTCAGTTTTATGCTTCAATACAATTCGTATCATTCTAAGTCTTCACAAAAGGATCCCATTCCTGATGATGAAGATGACGAGAATGATTCAGATAATTATAAGGAGGATGAGTGATTATGAGTTTCAATTTCAGCGGGTATTCAAGTCTCGGTTATAAACGTGAAACGAACCAGGATTTTGTTTATGTCAAACAGTACGGCGATAAAATTCTTCTCGCTGTAGTCGCTGACGGTAAAGGCTCAGAACCGAGCAAACTGCAACCTGGTCAAATTGCTGCAAGACAAATCGGTGATACAATCGCACGCATTTATGATAATGGTGCAAATGAAAAGTATATTATCGATAATGCATCTATCATTATTAAAGAAGCAGTTATGTCTGTTAATCATGTTATTGGCGCTTTCAGAACTGCTAATGAAGAGATTTACAGCGGTTTTTCTTGTTCACTTACTTGCGTGTTATTTACACGTGATGAAGATAAGAATTATCATATTTCATTTGCTCACGTTGGCAATACACGGTTGTATCTTATCAGACGTTCCAAAGAAGGTAATGCAATCATTCGGCAACTGACTACTGATCAGACAGAAGCACAAAAGCTACTGGAAGCAAATGAAATTACGGAAGAGCAATATTATCTGATTCCGCAGCGCAATAAACTGCTGTGTCCGCTCGGTTCATTCAGTTCACCTACTATTGATACATTCGATGGCAAAGTGTCTACTGATTGCATTTTCCTTTTGACTACAGACGGCATTCATTATGCTATCCGTCCTGAAGTAATTGCATCACTGATTCTTGAAAATCCTAGTTTCGATGATGCATGCAAAACCCTTTCTGATGCGGCAATCAGTCTGCAGTATAATGATGATAATGCTTCTATTATTGTCAGATGTAATAACGATTAATGGAGGAATTACAAATGAAAATGTCAGTGAAGTCCAAACTTATTTTTCTGTCATTGTATCTGATTGTTGTGATTGCAGTATTGTTATGTAATAATGTTATCACAGATTTTGGAAGCCTTCACATTACAGAACGTTTAAGCAACGCGACATTTTCAGATCAGAACAATGAGTATGTATCATTAACAAAAGGCAATGTCATTGAACAACCGTTTATTGTAAACCAGGACAACACACAAAGCTTACAACTGTATGTACAGGATTACCAGAAGAACGCACTGGGAAAATTTCAGATTGTTTCTGTAGATGATGAAGATCAAAAACATAAACTGAATGTAAATTATTCTGATGAAAACAATTGTTTAACACTAACAACTAAAGACTACATGAAGGCCGGCAATTATATTCTGTCGTTTGAGTGTCTTGAAGACATAAAAGTCAAAGCCGCTTCTTCAATGGACACAAATCTCTCAATGCGGATTAACGAAAACAGAGCAAACCAGTGCCTCGAAGTTTACAGTACATATTCCAGCAATTCTTTCGCTTTTATAATTCTGCTTCTGATAGCAATAATTATTCCCGTAATTCTGTTATTTACATGTAACAAAATCAGTTGGAAAACGTTTTTGATTTATTCCGTATTGTACTTATTATTGTTCATTTTTATCCTTCCCTATCCACTCAATGCGGAAGAAAACTATACCGCATTTAATGCGAACACATTGAACCTGAATGTCTTCAGCAAAATTTCTGACAATACAGATGGTAATAAATCAGCGTGGCTTCCTTCCGGAACTCTTAATAATACTTCCCTGATTTACAACAAAACAGAAAACACTTCTGAAGACTATTCTGAATATACTGTGTCTCATGATGGTTATGATCTTCAGCTGCAATATCAATTCATTCCAAGCTTCATTTCATTCAAACTGTCGGGCCTGATTGGTTTGTCTCATTATCAGTCTATAGCATTAAGTAGACTACTGACATCACTAATCTATGTTGTAGTTTGTTCGCTCGCCATTTATTACGCAAAGAGATATAAAAGCATATTCTTTATGATCGCTGCATCACCGCTTCTTATGATTAAAGCGGCTACTATGTCAGTAGATGCTATTGCATTTGCGTTTGCAGCATTATTCTTATCGATCTGTTTCAGATGTATTTATGATCATGAATACAGATTGAATACAATTCATATTCTTTTACTGGTGCTTTCTTTGTTTGTAATATCAACTTATAAATATCTGATTTTACTTCCTGTTTCTTTCCTGGCTTTTGCCATTCCAGGAAGAGCCTTCCCGGGCAAAAGAAAATCGATTATTTCCTGGATCTTTACTGTCATTGTCTGCGCATGTATTACTTTGCAGTTGTTTGCGCTTATCAACAATCCGGAAATATTGGCTAAAGGAACAAATGCTTTTACGGAATCTGTCAAGAACACATCTTTCATCTCTATTCTGTGCGGCTTTATTACCGATGCAGGAACCGTTTTAGCAAGTGTTTTCAGCAGGTTACTGATGCCATTTGCCAACGGAATAACTTCATCTTCCGTTTCCGTTTTCGCATTTACAGTATGTATGTTTATGGCATTACTGCTCTCATCATTGCGAATTAACAAGGAGAACGATCTTGAAGCATCCGGAACAAGAAGAATAGGATTATCTGCCTATATAACTATAACCGCGATAGTCCTGATCATATGCTTTTTCCTCACGTATATTGCAACAAGAGAGGCTGTCCCGATGTTTAACCTGACGTTTATCCCTGTTGCGATTTTAAGCCTAATTTTGGCGATTTTAGCCCACTGTGCGTCTTCTTTCGACCACGACATCATTTTTGTCACAGAAGGCCACCTTACGGGGGCTCTGACGCTGTTTTCCGGGTATGCAGCACTCTATTACATATTGGCGTTATTCGGCTGCATAAAATAACAGGTAGGCAGAAAAATCTGGCGGACATAGATCCGTCAGATTTTTGTTTTGTAGACTATAGTTTTGTGGATTATATCTACTGAGGCAGCTAGTTATGCAAGTGCAATGAAGTCGGCATTGTTTTGCAGATACACTGTGATTTTTTCCAGATGATTACGGATGGTGGTTGAAGTTGTACCGAGCTTCTTTGCGATCTCTTTCAGCGTAACAGGTTCGTCATACGGGGCAAATCCGAATCGCATCAACACTATTTCTTTATCCATTGGCGTCAGGGTGTCAAGTACGCTGCTCATTGAAGAAGACTTTT
>ONJN01000102.1 GCA_900318155.1 uncultured Eubacteriales bacterium | reverse complement strand
TGGTCTACCATGCCTGTCGGAGGTATCAAAGTTTATGCTAAATGGCGGCAGGAACAGTTCCGTGTATTCCTTCACCCGAATGCCGGCACAGACGATAGTCTGGACTGGGGAGATGAGTCTGTCCAGACAAGTTTCCGTGCCGACTATGGTGATAAGGTGAGTACGCCGACCGGAAAACGGGAAGGCAGCGGATATGAGTTTGTTGGCTGGTATACCGACCCGAGTCTGAGCGGCCAGTATCTGTTTAACTCTGATACTGTGTTGAATAATGATACTGTTACAACGCCTTATGACCAGACCGAACCGACCGAGCGCGACAAGTGGGGTAATCCTTATATGAACGGAGAAGGTCAGTACACGGATGAAGATGGAAATGTACTTGCCGATCCGAATAAAGATCATTCTGGAAACCGTTTCTGGGTCACCAGAAAGCTGGATTTGTATGCTAAATGGCGTAAAGTTCTGGAAGGTGCAACGGGTATCAATGTAGAATATAGTGCTGATGACACCAATGGGCATACTGGTACCAATGCGCCGCTGGATCCTACGCTGTATCCTGATCAGTCTGAAGCTACCGCGCAGGCTGCATGTACAGCGCCTGTAGGTATGGAGTTCAGGTACTGGGTTATTCAGAAATGGGATGAATCCCGGGGTGAATATATAGATACGGAAGAAACCGTAGTTCCGGGACAGTTTTTCAGAGTTGACGCGGATTTGGCCTGCAAGGAGGAAGATCCTGATAATCCAAGCAACTATAAATATACGATGCGGCTTCGCGCCGAATATGCTGAGCCCGATTCCGGTCTGCCGACACATATCTGGTGGTTTAAGAACTATTCTGATGATGATGCCGAACGTCATGACTCGTTCCATCAGGATATACCAATCAAGATCAATGAAGCGACTGGTATACAGTCTGCACCGGAACGTGACGGTTACAGGTTCCTGGGATGGGCCAGAGTGCCGGTGACCATTACAGAAAGTGCGGACGGCACTCCGCCTACCGGAAAAGTACTTGATCTTGGTCCGGATGATGTTTATCTGAAATATGAGAATGGTCAGTATAAGCTGAATGATGCTGCAGATCAGAATAATGGCGCGGCTGTCACGAAAGTGGCTGCGGACGAGCGGCAGCCTTATCACGATATGTACGCAGTCTGGGAGAAGATTCTGAGCGTTAAGGTTACCAAAAAAGTGGCTGGTGATTACGCGGACAAGAACAAAGAGTTTACTTTTACACCGAGTAATACGCTTTCAACAGCGGGGACCTTTACCTTAAAGGACGGCGGAGAAAAGCTGTTCCAGAATATCGATTCCGGAGCGACAGTATCCGTGTCTGAAACGGCCGCGAATCACTATACGACCTCAATAAAAGTTTATAAGGTCAAAGATGTTACAAAGGCTCCAACGGGAGATAACCTGATATCGACGACAACGGTCAGCGGAACAAGCAGCGGCAACATCACGGTCGACAATGACACGATCATAGAGTATACGAATACGGCGGATGATATCACGCCGACTGGCATTGTAAACCGGCCGATATCGGCAGTTCTGATTGTCCTTTGTGTACTTGCAGTATCCGCGATGCTTGTGATGATTAACAGACGGAAACGCCGCGGATCATATAACGGCTAACCGGGGAAAGGCGATGGTTTACTGATTATGGCTGAAGAAAGCATCATGAAGGAACCTGCGGCGGAACCGGAGCGGAAGGAATCTGCAGTAAAGCCGGAACGGAGCCGTCGAAGGCGAACCGCCGGGAACAACAAAGGGAAAAAAGTCCGGGAAAAAAAAGCCCGGGATAATAAAGGCCGGGATCACAAAGCCTCGGGCGGAGAAAGGAAGCCGCCGACATTACTGGAGGACATTCTCTTCCTGCTCGCGAAGATCGCGATGATCGGCATTGTTCTGGTCGTTGTGTTTACCTTCTTCTTTGGGATCGTACAGATAAAGGACAATTCCATGGAGCCGGCGCTTCGGGACGGGGATCTGGTACTATACTACAGACTGCAGAAGAACTATGTGCAGAGCGACCTGATCACAGTGATCGATCATGGAAAAACAACGATACGAAGAGTGGTCGCGCTGGAAAAGGACCGGGTAGACATCAACAGCGCAAACGGGCTTGAGATCAACGGCTATCCGCAGCAGGAACAGCAGATACTCGGAGAGACACTCCCTGTAAAAAAAGGAACCAGGTTTTCGGTAGTTGTAGGGCCGCAGCAGGTATTTGTCCTTGGAGACAACCGGGAATATTCCGTCGACAGCCGTTCGTACGGGTGCGTCGACAAAGCCGATACCCACGGCAGGGTAATCACCGTCATCAGACGGAGAAATCTCTAAAGGGCCTGATTATAACGATTTGTTACAGGCAGCAGCCTGAGCAATATATATTACATTTACTACGTTGATTTTAGTGTTTATTTCAGACTAGTGTTAATTTTAGAAAGAGAGGATAAAACGATGTTTAAGAAGACCAGAATTCTGATCCTGGCAGCCGTGACCATGACCGTGATGCTGCTGGGAAGCATGGCGGTATTTGCGGCTGTGAATAACAGCGCCGATGAACCGACAATTACAAAGAATGTAACGATCGCAGAGGGCGTAACATTAGATAATACTACCGTTACGTTCCAGGTAAAGCAGGTTGCTAATGCTGATGGACTTACTGCGCCGGCTACTGTTGCTACCTATACAACGGATGGTACAGTCTCATCGACAGCAACGGAAGTGAATAATATAGTGCTTAATCTTGCTGCTAAAATCGATGATACAAAACCTGGTGAGTATACATTTGAAGTATCAGAAACTGCTCCGACATCAAATGATAACTGGACAATTGATACTACGGTATATCTCGTACAGGTGCTGGTGAAGAATGATAAAACTGTCACATACAGTGTTACTAAAAAAGGTGAAACGCCTGCAACCAAGACAGAACTCACATTTACGAACGCATACAAGGCAACTACGGATCTGTCAGTAAGTAAGGCCGTAACCAGTGATGCAAATGTAGATAAAGACACAGAGTATGAATTTACAATTACATTTACTGCTGGTGGTGACACAGCACCAGTTCCGTCAAAGATCAGTGGAAAAATTGGAGACGGCGAAGCAACTGACTATACTGTGACTGACAGCAAAGCAACCTTTAAACTGAAGAAAGGTCAAACGATTACTTTCTCAGGTCTGCCGGCAGGTCTGAAATATACTGTAACTGAGACAAAGCCAACTCCATCAACCGTTGAATATGTAGATACAGACGTAGCTCAGACGATCGACGGTAACGAACAGACATCGACAAAAGGACTTGCCTCTAAGACGAATGCAGTACTCGGCAATAAAGGAGCTAATACTGTTGGATTTACAAACAATTACAAAGAGATCTCTCCAACTGGTATCATCACACACTATCTGCCGTACATTGCAGTGATTCTCCTGGCAATCGTTGCGTTCGCGCTCTTCATTGTAAGCAGAAGAAGAAAGGCTGCTCGTTACTAATCGACAGGCCGGGTCAAAGGTAATTCTGACTGATGAGTAAGGTGCAGGAGAACTCGGAAAAACAGAATAAATATGAAGCTGTGCCGCTTTCTGCGGCACAGCGTGTCGTACGTTTTCTGGACAATGTGCTGGACTATCTGATTTTGTTCATGATCCTTATGGCGGTGCTGTTCGGCGTGTTCAGTCTGTGGGATAACCACAACATGTATCAGTCCGCGTCGCCGACGGTTCTGGAAACGTATAAACCGGATAAGGAACCGTATCGCTCTTTTGAGGAGCTGAAAAAGATCAACCCGGATGTTTTTGCATGGGTGACGGTATACGGGACAAAAATCGATTATCCGGTAACACATTATAAAAATAACGACAAATATATCAATACCGACGCGCTGGGCAAGTTTGCGCTTTATGGGTGTCCGTTCCTGGATTACAAGAATAAAGAGGATTTTTCGGACCTTAACAATATTATCTATGGTCACCATATGGATCAGCACATGATGTTCGGAGATCTGGATCTCTTCCGGGAAAAGAACTTCTTTGTCACACATAAGTACGGAGACTTGTGTTACGGTGACCGGCATCATGGTCTGCAGATGTTCGCATTCATAGAGGCGGATGCCTATGACTTTTCGATCTATAATACGGACGTCACAACCGATGTTCAGAAAGATTACATTAAGCATATCTATGGCGCGGCGAAGTTCAGCCGTGACATATCACTGAAAACGGGCGATCACGTTGTCCTTTTGTCGACCTGCGCGGGCGGGCTGACCAACCGGAGATATATCGTCGCTGCGAAGATCTGCGATAAGACTTTCAAGGATCCTTTTGCAGATCAGGCAAAAGCTAAAAAAGGAAAGTTTTTCCTGCTGACACTGCCGAAATGGTGGTATATACTGGCGGGAGTGGCTTTATTCATTTTGCTCCTGTTTTTATGGAGACAAAAAAAGAAAAAACAAGGAGAGGAGGAAACAGAACATGAAGAATACGATCCGTAAATGGCGTATACCTTATGTTGTTCTGCTGGTGATCAGTGTGATGACCTGCGGGGCTGTGTTTAGTTTTGCTGCCTCCGATACAGATCAGAATGCGACCCTGACAGTAGATCAGACATTTCAGATAATCGGCGCCAAGCCGTCAGACCTTGATGAAACCTGTGAATATACCATTACAGCGGTAACAACGGATGCGCCGATGCCGGGCGGAAAGTCAGGCGGTTCATATACCTTCCCGCTCAGCAATGACGGGTCAAAGTCTGATTCCATAACATTTACGAATGCCTGTGGTACCGCAGAAGGCGCACATGTCATTAATTTCACCAAGGCGGGGGAGTATGAATATACGATTACGCCGCCAAAGGCAGTCGTATCCGGCGTCACCGAAGGTTATACCCTCGATGAAGCTGCGTACAATATCAAAGTCAGCGTCGTGAATTCGGAAAACGGACTGATCGTGACTGCTATGACTGTGAATTCCAAAGCGGATACAACAAAGAAACCTGCGATTCATTATACGCATAAGTATAAGAGCAAAGGTCCGAAGCCTTGCTTTATCGATCCGCCGGTAAAGAAGGAAATCACCGGAGACAAGCCGGACAAGGATGCCACATTCCGCTTTACTATGAAAGCTGATCCAGGTAAAAGTATCCTTCCGAAAGGGATGAGCAAAATGCCTATGCCGAACGGAATGAAAGAGCAGTCCTATACTATAACAATTAAAGGCGAAGGTGAGCGGGAATTCGGAATCGTTGAATTCACCAAACCGGGCAAATATGTTTATCAGATCACTGAAGAAAAAGGCAGTGAAGACGGATACACTTATGACAAATCCGTTTATACTGTCATTGCGGAAGTCACAGAAGACGCGAACAAGAACCTTGTTGTAAAGCAAACAAACAAAAAAGGTCTTCGTTCTGCGGACAAAGCGATTTTCACAAATAAGTATAAAAAGAACGGCGGTAATAACAACAACTCGAACGACAAGCCGGGTAAACGCTGGAAACGGGGCGGAACCGGTTCGACCGCCAGAACCGGCGATACCATTCGTCTGGGACTTTTCATAACTATATTTGCTGTGGCCGTGCTGGGACTGATTGTACTCCTGGTAAAGCGGTCCCGGAGAAAAGATGAAAGCAGTTAAGCTGCCTGATCTGAGAATTCGTCACCAGTAGCTTTGAAAAACTATTTTGAAAGACGACTCTGAAAAAAATTTAGAATTGAATCATTGGAGGACGACCCTGTAATAATTGATCAACAGGGTCGTTTTTTTTCAGTGCGCCGGCGGGCGCGCTTTTTTTATATATTTCTATGAATATATAACACTGTAATCGTGAAGAAATTTGTTGATTTTATGGAAAAGAAATGATAATATCAAATTGTAAAAGTAGCTATTTTTGTCAAATGTGAGAATATTTTGTATTTCATACAATGGCTGTTTATCCGCTTGAAATCAATATTTCCGGCGTCCCGGAAGACTGGATAAAGAGCGGAATTGAACTATAGTTCAACATATACTTAAAGGAATTTTCGCCTTTCGGGGCGGTAAGGAGAAATCTGTAAATATTTTACTGAACGTATCAAATGCTGCAGGGTGAGATTATTATGAAGTGCGTGAAAGACAGATTATTTAAAAGAATATGGACTGTTTTGCTGGCGCTTATGATTACAGTAAGCTTCACGCCTGCGGTTATTTTTTCGGAAAGCGGCGCGGACGGAGCCGGTCAGCCGGCGCAGACTGAGCAGGCCGGGGTCAAAGACGGAGGCGGTAGTACAGAAAAGGAAACCGCTGTTGAAGTTGCCAGTAAAGACGGGGACACAGATTCTGAAAAAGGAAAAAAAGACGATAAAGCAGAGCTTTCTGAAAAGAAAGAAGATAATAAAGAAGAAGCTAAAAAAGAAGAAAATACTGAAACAGAAAAAACAGGAACGACAGGCGAGACCGTCGCACCAGAAACTGAAGTTTTTGAAGTTACATTTGAATGTGCTGATCCGGCAGGGAATGCTGCGGCTGTTACGGTCGGCGCTTTTACAATAGAAAAAGGCGGCAAGATTCCGTCTGTTCCG
>ONJN01000101.1 GCA_900318155.1 uncultured Eubacteriales bacterium | reverse complement strand
CGCTCGCCCGGGAACACAAGGCTCTTTGTTACGGAATAATATTCCGGAATGAAATCATAAGGTTCACCTTTAATTAATGCCAGTAAAGCTTCTTTTGCAGTCTGCATAATAATACCCTCCTGAAAATAATGATAGTTTTACATCTCACAGGCATAGTATAGCGAAAGCAGTGTTTTATGAGAATTCAATAATAATATGGTGGAATTAACTTGAAGTTAACAAAGAAACAGAGCAGGCTCATGAAAAACCTGCTCCGTTTTATAATCGGTCTTATATATGCATGGAGGTCGTAACAGATCCCCGGGACACATTCTTCAGCTTTTAAATGATCATGCGCTGAACCGTTTCCGGCTCTCTTCGTAGAGCGCGGTATATACTTCAGGCTGGTTATACATGCTCACACTTACATAAACATTCTCCGGGAAATCATCCAGAAATGCGTTTACATGATCGCGGATCTGCTGATCGCTCGCACCTTCCGGAAGCGGGGCAATGTCCACACAGAATTTGATATCTTTCCCATATTCTTTGTAGAGTTTTTTGTAATCGTTCATGTCCTGACCCTGCCACATATCAATGCCTGCCTCGATCATGCAGGGAACAAGGAGCTCATTCTTTCCGCAGGAATGGAATTCAAATGCCATTCCGTGCTTGTGCGCGGATTCCACGACACGTTTAAAGTACGGGACCAGCATTTCGTAGCAGGTGTCTGCAGAGAACAGAGGCGCGCGCTGGCTGCCCCAGTCATCATGGAACCATACCGCATCCAAATGGAAGTATTTCTCATAATAGCCGAACAGCTCGTCGTAGAAGTTTGCCAGCCGGTCAAAAATACCATGGACATATTCCTGCTCATCTTCATCGATCAGCGCCAGCAGAGCAGGAGCCATATCGATAAAAGAGATCAGCCGCTCGAAGAAGCCGGTGAATACCGTCGACTTGAGAGCGCGGTTGTCGCCGTGGAGGAATGGCTGATTATTTGCCACACATCCTTCCCAGTCATACTGGCTGAGATCCGGCGGAATGATTTTTTCTTCCCAGTCTTCCAGGTCTTCCAGGAACGGTTTCCCCGGACGCACCATGGAACCGCCCGCAGTCGGAACATATTCCCATTCAACGCCGAAGAAATCTTTGTGGAATGGAGTCGGATCGTCCTTCGGATTGTAGGGGTTCATCTCGACCACGATCGCGCGTGCGATGTTTTCCGGGACGATCTGCGGGTTGAACATTTTGATCTCCGGATAAGACGGCATCCAGAGCGGGCCGCCTTCTTCGTTAAAAGCAAATCTCCGGAAGTTCTCTTTTGCGGTGATCGGCGTGTTTAAGACCGGAATGCCTTTGGACCCCGGATAAATTCCCCTGTATTCTCCGCTTACTTCCAGCTCTTTTGGATCAAAAGGTATTTTTTCCATCATTCTTCCCTCCTATCAGTATCCTCATTTTCGCTCAGATATATAGGAAAAGTCTAATCGAAAAAATATATGGGCTCTTTAATATTTTAAATATCGGAAGTTGAAGCAGATTTCCGGGCCTTTTTCTTTTCATATAAGAATTTAAAGACAGCGACGCCGATGATCACAACATATCCGATGACACTGAGAACGTCCGGGTGCTGTGAGAAAATAAAGAATCCGAAGATCGCTGCAAAGATGACCTGCGAGTAATCGTAGACTGAAATATCTTTGGCCGGGGCGAACGTGTATGCCGCCGTGATCGAAAGCTGACCGCCGGTTGCCACGATGCCTGCGAGCAGAAGGAACAGGAACTGCTTCCAGCTCATCGGCTGGTATTGGATGATGGCAAACGGCAGGCAGACAAGAGTTGAGAATGCGGAAAAGAAGAATACGATGACAGGTCCTTTCACCCCGTGCGTGCCGAGTTTTCTTACAAAGGTATATGCGACGCCTGCGCCGAATCCTCCGATAAAACCGATGATCCCCGGAACCGCCGCCATCGAAAAACTCGGCTTTACCACAAACATGGCGCCGATAAAGGCGATAGCGACAATGATCCAGTCCATCTTCTTCGCTTTTTCCTTAAGGATAAAAATGCTCATCAGGATCGCAAAGAATGGAGACAGCTTGTTCAGCATGTTGGCATCGGAAATATTCATCTGGTCGATGGCATAGAAATTGCAGACAAGCCCGATCGTTCCGAAGAAAGCTCTGAAAAAGAGATCCCTGACAATGGGTTTCTTAAAGACGATCTTTTCTTTTGAGCGGAGCAGAATAACGATGGAAACGACCAGCGCCACCGCATTCCTGAACAGAGCCTTCTCCATTGTGGGAAGGTCCCCCGCAAGCCTTACAAACACTGTCATAAGTGCAAAGAAAAAGGCCGCCGACAATATGCATAAGATTCCTTTGACTTGATTTGACATATCTCCCTTTCTGTATCTATAGGATTATAACAATATATGATCGAATTGGTATAGAGAAATCTGCTTGCTCTTGTTGTATAATGAAATCTGACAAAACGCAGGCATTCTTAAAGCGGGAGCGTCAACTATGAAACGAAAAACGATATTTTATTTGCATGCATATTTTTACTGACATCTCTTT
>ONJN01000067.1 GCA_900318155.1 uncultured Eubacteriales bacterium | reverse complement strand
GAACCGGATGGTTCAGGCAAGTTCATTACTGCCTTCTTCAGAAATGAGGAAATCCGGGAGGCGATTACGACATTCCTCGATGAGCGCGACTGCCTGATGGCCGGAATCTGCAACGGATTCCAGGCTCTGGTCAAACTGGGTCTTGTACCATATGGCAAGATTGTCGACGCGAAGGATGACAGTCCGACTTTGACCTTTAATGAAATCGGACGTCACCAGTCAAAACTTGTCCGTACGCGAATTGCTTCCGACAAATCGCCATGGATGGCATACTGCAAACCGGGCGATATTTATACTACACCGATTTCTCACGGAGAAGGACGCTTCATCGCAAGCGAGGAACAGGTGAGAGAGATGGCTCAGAACGGTCAGATTCTTACACAGTATGTCGATCTGGACGGAAATGTCACGAACGATATTCAGTTCAATCCGAACGGATCCGTCTTTGCGATTGAAGGCATTACTTCGCCGGACGGAAGAGTCCTCGGTAAGATGGCACATACGGAAAGAATCGGCGGAGGATTGTACAAGAATGTTCCGGGAGAATTTGATCTTAAAATGTTCAAAGCAGCGGTCGATTATTTTAAATAAATGATACAGCTTTATTATAAAATCAGTATCTTGACAGGAATAACAGGGAGGCGGGACTTCGATCCCGCCTTATGTTTTACAGGGAAAAAGTCAAATTATTAAAAAAAATAAATATTTTATTCATTTTTATTTCCTGTGAAATAAGTGCTTGTTAAAGTGAAAGTCAAGTGCTATAATGAGTATGGTTATTAGTGTACCTTGAGAGTGTTTGTGATGCTTTCGGGTTTTTTTTTGAAAATTTTGAGTCGATCCTGTTCAAACAAAAACCAAAACGTTCCTCATAATTATTGAAATTTCAACGTTTTTCAGGGCACTACTGAAACGATTCCAGAACACATAAGAAATATTTCAAAAAATATTGACAATTGCGAATTCTTTATTTTAATGGAATTTTTGGGGCAATGTGTTATAATAGATAGTAAATAAGCAATCGGAAAGTATTTCCGATTATTAAAAATCATTAAGAATAGTTAAGAAAGGGGAGTCACACAATGGTGTCATCTAAACTGTTACGGTACTTCCGTAATCAGCGTAACGAGATATCCAGAAAAGAGAATTCAACAGAACTTTCAGTGAAAAGCGGGTTCGGTTTCAGCAACCGGAAGAGATTAATTGCAGTGGTGTTCGCCGGCGCGATGCTTTTGGCAGTACCGGTCACATCACTGGCGGTAACAGGGGAATCCAATAAAACAGACAGCACCGGAAAGATCCTTAACAATCTGATTGAAACCAATGAAAAGGAAAATCCGGAAAAAACAATGAACGATAAAACACTGATTCTTTTGAATCAGGATATCGGAAACAACAAACTGAAAAGTACGATCAGCAAGAGCAGTACCAAGGTAGAAAGCACCGCAGCAAACGGAAATCAGGAATGGAACATTACCGTCCCGAGCGGCACAACCAAGTTTGATAAACTGTTTGTCACTTACAAAAATGCTCTGAAAATCCGGGGTAAGAATTACAATGTTCGCATGACTGTCACCGAGGCTGCTTCGAGTAAGAAATCTGTCATCAGAATTTCCAAGAATAATATGGAAATCGGAACAGCGAGTGCGCACCTGAAGAAGACCGTCAAAACTAAGAAAAGTAAAGTTGCGGCAATTGCTTCTAAAATCGCCAGTCATAAACCACATTATAATTATGCGCTTGGGGGCAGAACGCTTTCAACAACTGGCGGCGGTATTGACTGTGCACACTTTGTCGGTCATGTGTATAAAAAAGCCGGAATTGATATCACTTCCAACGGAGCGGATTCCAGTGTCAACTCACTCAGAACAGTCCTGAAGAAAAACATTGTTAAATCTTATTCCAGCGGTTCACCGATTCAATTTAAAGAAATGAAGAAAGGGGATATCATTATTTTCTTTGCCGGCGGTCATGATTCTCATACAGCGATTTATATTGGCAACGGTAAGATCGCGCACGCGGGAGATCCTCGTCTTGGTGTCACGGTTACAGACATGAGGTACAATGAAAAAACCGGTGTAGTAGGCTACAGCGGAAAAACTCTGCAGTATATCATTCGTCTGGAAAAAGATAAGAAACAGATTATTCACAAACCAAATTCTGACATTAAGATCAACGTAAAAACGGAAGTCATTGATCCGGATACGGGAAAAGCGATTAATACTGAGAATCTGAAAATGAACATGTATGATCCGATCAGGAAGAAAACACTTTCTTACAATGGATCTAACAACCAGAAGTTCAGTTTTGTCGAAAGATATATGGCGACCGATAAAAACGGAAGTGATAATATAACTTATACGTCTTCTTATAAGGTAGATAATAATAGTCAGGATGTAATTGTTAAATCTAATGAGATTGGCAAGACTTCAACCAACTATCTCTTAAATGCTCAATCCAGGTCTAAAGCTTCCTGGCAGCCAGTATTCTATTCAGAAAAGAAATAAACGGTGTATTAAACTGTAATAATGTACAGCGCGCCTGTGTTACACAATTATGTGTGATACAGGCGTTTTTAGTACCATAAAACGTGCAGCCGATCGAGATCTGTTCTCATTTGCTGCACTTATTTCATGTATCCGGAAAGCATCCGGAGAATCGGCCACGATGATGTCCGAAAGGAGGTGATGAATTAAAACGGAGGAGATCGGGCACCCGTTATCAGGGGGAATCATTTGCAGTAAAGAAATGCGGGGATCGTGAAGGGAGATCGTTTCACAGAAGCATTAAAGTCGGTATGCGTATGCACAGTACGGGGAACAAACAGAGAACGGTCACCGCGCGTTCGGTTCTGCACAGTAAAGTTATTAAAAAGGAGGTATGGATTGGTGAATATTTTAGTAAAAATGAACAAACGTTTTTTTATTCGATCAATAAGTATGATCATTTCTGCCGGTCTACTGCTCGGATGCAGCACAGTCAGCGCCTTTGCCGCCGTCAAAGATGAGGATCCGATAAAATATAAAATGAAGCATATCGGTGAACTTACACAGAATCAGAAGACGTATAAAGAAACGGCTTCAATTTTTTCGGTTCTGAATGCGTCAAACAATACGAATAATATAAAATCTGTAAAAAAAATCAGAGGCATTGATGTTTCTGCATGGCAGGGAAACAAAATCAACTGGAAAAAAGTGAAAAAGTCAGGAATACAGTTCGCGATTATCCGCACTTCGTACGCGCGGCTGAAAACGGGTAAACTGGAAACCGACATGTACTATAAGCGAAATATTGTAAATGCTTCAAAAGCAGGAATTAAAATCGGCGCTTACATCTATTCTGAAGCGGTTACCAAAGCGCAGGCGGAACGTGAAGCAAAATATATCGTGAAAACACTGAAGCCGTATAAAAATCTGATAAATATGCCGGTCGTTATGGACGTTGAAAGCGCGGGCAAAGGGACTTACTGGAGACGGGCATGGAACGCGAAAAAGCTCACCCGCACAAAGGTTGTGGATAATTATAAAGCGTTTGCGAAGATTGTAAAAAAAGCAGGTTACACGCCGATGTTCTATACGTACAGCAGCTTTTTGTTTTCTTATGTCGACATGAAGGCACTGAATAAAACCGGGGATCCTTTCTGGCTTGCCGATTACACTGGCTGGGATTCTCCAAAATATTTTCTTAAACACGGCGGCCGGAATTATCCGTATGAATTCTGGCAGTACTCTTCATCTGCACGTATAAACGGCATCAACGGGAAAACGGATGTCAATTATTGGTATACAGATAGTATTAATCGTTATACACCGAAAACAACACAGAAAAAGACTGCTGCGTCCGCAGACGGAACTATTGTGACCAAGGTTGTCAATTCGCCAAAGAATAAAAAGTGATTATTCTCAAATAATTTGTTATAGAGAAAGTTTGAGGTAAAACATGAACAGAAATGTATTCAGGAGTTTCAAACAGTTTTTCTTTATCTTCATAATGGCCTTTGTCGTAATGACACTTTTCTGTGGAAGCGTTTTTGGCGAAGCGGTTAAAGGATCCAGCAGCGCGGATGATGTCGGTATGGGAAAGGCCTGGAACAGCGGGAAAATAGCTTTGTCGGTGTATTACCAGGAGCCGAAAACGAAAAAAGAAAAAAAGCTTTCTTCACAGGTTTTAACTTTTACAAACGCCGGTAAAGAAATAACTTCCCGAAATCAGGCAATCAGCCAGCAAACTGTCTGGAATCTTTCGCTTTCCGACCCGATACTCAGTTCCGACGAGACGACCGGTTTTCAACTTGCCGAATCGCAAATCAGAACCTATAAGAATAATGCGTCGGAAACCTGGGATCCGGTCGGCGTTTACTGGAAATATCTCACGGTACACCTGAATCTTAAAGTTCCCGCAAAGCTGAAATACTGTAAATACGGGACGGATCAGGCTGGTTTTTTTGCATGCAATGCCGCTGATAATCCTTCTCCGTATAAAGTACGGGTTACTTTTTGGGCTAACGGAAATACAAACGACGGTTCAAAGGCGCTTAAAGAAATCAAATCAAAAGAGACTGCGTACACAGCAAAGAGTCTTCCTTTGACAATCAATGCCTGCGCGGCAGGGCTTCGGACAAGTTATAATCATAAGCTGACCGGCACGGAAGTACGTCTGTATCTGACAAAGCCCGTCGAGCCGAATCAGTTTAAGATCAAATACAATGCGAACGGCGGCAGCGGTAAGATGACGCCGCAGCTTGTCTATTACGGAAAGAAAACGCCGGCAAAGAAAAACCAGTTTACCTTCTTAAAGACCATCAAGAATGTCAAAACCGGAAAGAATTTTGTTTCATGGAACACAAAGCCGAACGGGAGCGGGAAGAATATCAAAGAAGGTAGCGATGTGTCCAGGCTGACTACGCAAAACCGGAAGATCATCACACTGTATGCGCAGTGGAAAACTGTAAAACCTGCGAAAATCAAGGCTCCGTCCATAACGTTTCTGAAGAACAGCAAAAAACAGAATGTGTCCTTTAATAAGAGGGTTCCTAAGATTAACCGGGATTTATTATCCGGAAAATACCGAAAGAGAAAGAATAACAACGATACGATTTTCATTCAGAATTCATCGTTCCGAATTCGGGTGAAGTTATCAAAAGTCTGCGGACAAAAGGTTCGTCTTTTCTTTTATGATACAAAGGGGAAACAGTCTGGAAACGCCGTGAAGCCGGATCAGAAGGTGAAGAGCAACGGTAAATCTCAGATTCTGACATTTACAATAAAAAAAGGGGACCGCCGTACAGTCCGGAATACCCGCTGGAAAATCGTTTCTTACGCAAAAAATAAAAAGCTCGCGCAAAACAGTCTCGACGGCAGCATTCATATACGAAAGATAAAAACCGTCATTAACATCGGGAACTGCAAACGAAGCGGAACTCCGGTCATTAAGCGTTATATTATCGGGTCAAAAGATAAAAAGGATAAGAGCCGGAAAATCCGGATTAAAATCACTCCGGTTCTGAACCAAACCGTATCTTTATACAAAAGCGGAAAACTATACAGCAGAAAACACATTACCTCAAAAGACGGAGCGCCTGAAACCGGGCCGCGTACTTTGTCGTTCAGCATCGCCAGACAAAGCAAAGAGAAAAAAGCGGTGACGTATAAAATCGTTACTAAGCTCGATAATGAAAAAGCCATGAACGCGTCGCGTAAACTCATTATTAAAGACTATTATAAGCACAATCGGAACATCGTGAACGCGGCACTCTATTTATCGCATAAATACAGAAAAACGAGCCGCCACACGAATGGAACAAAGCAATACCAGCGGGTTAAAAAGCATGTTATGAAAGATCCTCTGAATCTTTACCGCAGCTGCGACCGGGGCGCCGCGACGGTCATACGCTGGAGTGGTGCTGATGTGAAATTCCCGTTCGGCGGTACCGGGAACCAGCTTCATTACATGAAGAAAAGCAGCCGATGGAAAAGCGTTTCAAAAAAAGCTCTGAAACCGGGCGATGTTCTGGTCAGCTACTGGGGCGGCGGAAAATACGGACACATCGTCATATGGCTGGGTGACAGCGCCAGGAGAAAAAACAAACACACTGATGCCGCCAGTGCTTCACTGTACCGAAGAAGTCTGGCGCTGGTTAAAGAACCACGTTCATTTCACTGGCCGCATTACCATGCGTTCCGCCTGAAGAAGCCGTATAAGCAAAACGGGAAATATAAGAATTATCGGCCTTTTCGGTAAATGATGCCGTTATCAGAAATTAGAAAAGAGAAAGGAATACTATGATAAGATTAAAAAGTGCTGTTCGTAAAACGGTGGTGTTTCTTCTGTCAATTTTACTGATTTTAGGTTTCCTGGGGATGACCGGTTATTCTTTTGCCGACGAGTACGATGATCTGGCCGCAAAGGAGTACGACGCTTCTGAAGACATCAGGGCAAAGGATATCACGCCGGAAGATCTGATTCCGGAAACAGAGGATAATCATCATGCCGGCAGTGCGACCGATCCGGATATGAATGTGCCTTCGCTGTGTTCGGATCCGACGCCGGCAGCACCCGGAATCCGTAAAATATCAACAGGAAACGGCATTCTGAAAATCAGCTGGAAAGGAAACGCGGACCGATTCAATATTGTTTTGTCACGCGCAGGAAAAGTACTGTCCGATTTTGACACAAAGAAGAAATCCCGGCAATATAAGGGTTTATCACCGGGATCTGTGTACACCGTGCGCATAAATGCGTCTGTATACAAAAACAAAACCTGGTATGAATCCAAATATACCGTAAAAAAGATTAAAATCAGTTCTTCCGTCAAGAAGTACCGTGTTTCTAAAAGCCGGGCTTCCGCAGCTATTTCGCTATATAAAGCAATTAAAAAACACAAAAAAACGTTTGACTGCTATGTGCCCGGAAGCCGGACAGGAACGGATACCGTGATTCTCAACAAAGCACTGACTGAAAAGCATTACGGAGATCATATCCGTCACAATACCAGCATACAAAGCTATTCCGAAACAGTTAATCAATACAGTGAGCCGATAACAATAAACGGAAAAAGGTATACACACTGTTGCTACAAATTCAAATATTACATTTCATTAAAACAGGAAAGTGGATTCAATCGTAAGCTGAAGAAAAGAATTAAAAAAATTGGTGCCGATAAAGGCAGCAGGGTCAAAAGGTTACGCAAGATCGTCAGATACGTGAACAAGACAAAAAATATCAACAGTAACGGAAAACCAATCCGCGGCACAGCATATTCTGCATTAATGAAAAGAAAAAGCTGTTGCCGCGGGGAGGCGGATCTTTTTTACATGATGTGCAGAAAAGCAAAGATACCTGTAAGGATTGTGACAGGATCTTTCCATAATCACAGTAACGATACCCACACAATGAATCTTGTGAAGATTAATGGAAAATGGAGATTTATTGATCCACACAGCGGATGTCATCCGATCAGAAAAAAAAATAAGCGCTTCTTTAGAAAGAATTATTTTACACCTGAAAGTGGAGGTATAATTTATAAGCTGAAGCCGACAGGTTATAAGAAGAGCCGATGTACTGAACAATAAATGAAATATTTCGTATATCGTAAAACCCCGTCCGGCATTTTCCGGACGGGGTTTAGTAAATAAGACGAGGTTTTAATAAGCTAAGGGTTACATCGTCCGCAGGGATCGTAGCCTTTATTTATCAGCGCAGATCTGCCGGATTTAACGGTTTTTTTATGCGTCATTGAATCAACCGAACCGCAGTCTGGCCGGTGGAATTTCATTGTATTAGTGTTGAGAATATAGGTAGTTTTTGAACTGTCTGTTTTATCGCTTTTAGGCGTTTTATTGGATTCTGTTTTTTTAGCTGCTGAATTTGATGACAGGGAAGAAGATTTCCCACTGGTATCTTCACCATAACCTGTTTTAACGGATTTTCCTTTGCTCCCGTCCGCAGCTACGCTGTCGCCGGTTTTATAATTGATCTTTACACCAGGCTCCGCATTAAAGCAGTAAACATTAAATTTTACACCTTTGCCTTTATCCTCAACAGATTTCGCTTCCATATGAACGCCTCTTGCAAGAAGCTCGTTTCCTTTATAAATCGGAGTTACACGATAAAGCACGTGATTGCCGGTATTCTTGATATACTCGGCGGCCTGATTCTCAAAAGAGAGCATACCATTAATATTAAGGTATCGGGTACCTGTAATCAGATTCTTTTCATTGGTTGTTTCACCGGTCAGCTGATAGCCGATCAGATGACAGCGATTGTAAAGGTACTTGCCGTCGATAAAATCATATCTTATTGTGTGCCATCCGGTCGGTTTTATCATTCCGATGGTTCCGCGGGGTTCTGAAGGCATCAGGTCTTTTCCGATCATCGCGATACATGTTGAACAGCGCCCGAGCTTATCCAGTTTGCCATATTTTTCATAAGAAGATTTCTTCTTTAACTGGGCTGTGCTGAAATTCGGATTGTTATTATTAATAACTTTATATGCTTTTCCGCTAAACCGCAGTTTTGCGAGGGCACTGTCTGATGTCTTGACTGATGTTTTTGATTTTGAAACCGTTGCGGTTGTTTCTTTCTTATTAGTTTTCGCTTTTGTTTTCTCTTTTTTTGATTCTGTTTTCTTTTTTGAATTCTTATTATCGGCCTGCGTATTTTTATTTACTGATTGGGTATTTGTTTTTTTGTTATCCTGTTTATTCTTTTCAGTTTTCTGCTTCGACTGCGCGCAGCCGGTAAAAATTAAACTCAGCGAGAGCATGCATACTGCAGACACAGTGAGAAAATTCTTTTTCATAATCATTTACAGTCCTTTAATTAATTAATCAATCCAGAGTAGTAATTCAAGTCCATTATTAATTTCATCATTAATAGTTGAACTTTGATACTATTATAACATGAGTTTCACGATGAATCATGAACGATCTTTAATACGCGGAATCATGAAAAAAGTATATGCAGCTATATGCAGTAGAGAAGAGGTAAAACAACCGACTTAATTATTCCTAAAATCATAATTTAGGGAATAGTTATGTTAACATCACGAATTTCTCACAATCCACACCCTGTGTCGGTTTTATGCACAGACAACAATGTCTTATCCACAGTCCTCGTTTTCGTTATATTAATAAGAAGTGGCCGTCGTTTTATAGATAATCCGCCGGATTGTACAGGCTTTTGCTCCATCTTAAAAAAACAGACCATGTGAAATAATCAGCGATATTCCTGACACAGTCAGTCTGGAATAATCGTACAGTTTCATCGTTTATGCAAGAAGTTAAAATTCGGCCTCGCTTTTATTAAAGCTGCAGTTTTTTTGAGGCTCTATTTTTAGATTTAAGCGTTTTTAAAATGTGGTTATGATATATATGTCATCCGGATCAGACTTCGAATTCATTAAAAAACATCATTCCGGACGAATTGTATGCAATGTTTTTCAGGTCTTTTCTTCATACACTGGAACCAGAATTCTTTGGCCTACACTGAGTTCAGGCGTTTCCAAATCATTAATCTCTTCGATTTCATATATATATTCACATATTAACTGATCTTCCGGCATATTTTCGGCTGCAATATTCCATAAAGTATCGCCGGTTTCTGCGATCACAACTTTATAACGATTAAACGATGCGCCACCCGCGGTACTGATATCAAAAAGCGCGCAGCACACAAGAAAGACCGTCACTAAAACAATGGTCACAAAAACTGTTAAGCGGAAGCCGGATACAATTCTGTACTTTTTCATATTATCGACAACTCCTTAAAACATTTGTTCGCGATCGCGTTTTCAGAATATCAGAACGAGTGTTCTTTGTCAAGCGCCTGAACAGATGTTTTTTAGCAAACAATTGTTTCGGGGAATAATTTCCCCGTTGATCCCTGTATTCATTTGTTCAGAAATGGCGGAATACCTGATCGGGTAATGAATGATTCGGAGATGTGTGTATGGAACGATGAACGGTTTTAGAAGAACGAAATAAATGAAGACATTAAAAAAGGAGACGCGAAGTTCGACTTCGCAATCCCCTATTCTGATAAACTAATTCTTTTACTCTACAAGACGCACCGATCCGGAAAAAACTCGGGAGTGCCGTTTCCGTAAAAAACGTTCAGGTCGTCAACAGATGTCTGTATCCGTAGCGCGGCGTTTGATTTTCAAACGTATTCCTCAGTAAACCTTAAATATAAGATAATGCCTGTTCCAGGTCTTCGATAATGTCTTCAACGTTTTCGATGCCGACGGAAAGTCTTACGAGATCAGGACCGACGCCGCTCGCGATTAATTCCTCGTCCGAGAGCTGACGATGCGTTGAATTTGCAGGATGAAGAATGCAGGTATGCGCATCTGCAACATGAGTGGCAATCATCGCGACTTTTAAATGCTTCATAAACTCTTCAGCTGCACTTCGTCCTCCTTTAACACCAAAGGAAATCACGCCGCAGGTTCCTTCCGGCATATATTTCTGTGCAAGATCATAGTATTTATTACCAGGTAGTCCCGGATAGTCGATCCAGGCTACATTCGGATGCTTTTCCAGGAATTCCGCTACTTTCTGAGCATTGGCCACATGCCTTCTCATACGTACATCGAGGGTTTCGAGTCCGAGATTCAGGAAAAACGCGTTCATCGGAGCCTGAATCGAACCGAAATCTCTCATAAGCTGGGCAGTGGCCTTTGTAATAAAAGCACCTTCCATACCGAACTTTTCGGCATAAGTGATTCCGTGATAAGACTCGTCCGGCGTTGTCAGTCCCGGGAATTTGTCTTTATGCGCCATCCAGTCGAATTTTCCGGAATCAACGATGCAACCGCCGACAGCCGCATCATGACCGTCCATATATTTCGTTGTGGAATGTGTAACGATATCGCAGCCCCATTCAAACGGTCTGCAGAAAATCGGCGTGGCAAAGGTATTGTCAATGATGAGCGGTACACCGTGCGCGTGCGCCGCGTCAGCGAATCTTTCAATGTCTAAAACACTCACAGCAGGGTTTGCGATCGTTTCACCGAAGACTGCCTTTGTCTCAGGACGGAAAGCGGCTTCCAGCTCTTCATCGGTACAATCCGGAGAAACAAAAGTAAAATCAATCCCCATTTTTTTCATCGTTACGTTAAAGAGATTAAAAGTTCCTCCATAAATCATCGATGAAGAAACGATATGATCTCCCTGAGAAGCTATATTAAATATAGAGAAGAAGTTAGCTGCCTGTCCGGAACTCGTGAGCATTGCAGCCGTTCCCCCTTCCAGTGCCGCGATTTTAGCGGCAACGAAATCATTAGTCGGATTCTGAAGACGCGTATAAAAATATCCGCTTGCCTCAAGGTCAAAGAGTTTACCCATATCCTCACTTGTATCGTATTTAAACGTCGTACTCTGGATAATCGGGATCATTCTGGACTCACCGTTCTTCGGCTCATAACCGGCCTGTATACATTTTGTTTCTCTTTTCATTCTTCTATTTCCCTTCATAATAATGATTTTTCAGCTAAACTTTTCATACTTGCTGAGTTGGTTTATTATATTCTACCATAAAAAAGCGGCTCCCGATGATTTCTATTATAAGAAAAAAGAAAAAAACGCCGAAACAGATTGAATCTCCATCATTCTGGATCAGTTTTTTCAGAAGTATGATTCAAGTTAATCCGTTTCAACAAATCAGACAGTTGTTTCCGCCTGAAAAAACAGATTACAACAACCACTGTAATGATTGTAGCGAGCGTGATCATCAGTCCATAGTTCCCTCTTCTGTAAAGCGCGCCGAACAAAAGACTCCCACACATAGCGGGAATCCTGCCGATCGTGGAAATCAGAAGAAAACGTCTGAAATCCACGCCTGAGATCCCGGCAGCGTAACATATCAGATCCTTTGGCATTCCCGGGATCAGATAAATCAAAAAGATTATAATATACGCTTTTTCACTGTTCAGCATACTGACAAAGCGTTTCATCTTATCTGAACCAAGAATCCACTCCATGCCATCTGTGCCCAGAATTTTTGCAAGATAATAAGTCAAAGTCGTTCCGGCCAGAACTCCGGCGATCGACAGCAAAAGCCCCGGGAAAAAGCCGAACACGTAACCAGCGGCAATTTGAAACACCTGCCCCGGCAGGATGCTGATCACGATCTGAAGGATTTGCGCGGTCAGGTACACCAGTGCGCCGCCTGCCGTTTTATAAGATTTCAGCATTGAAGTTACATGGTCAAAAGATTTCAGTTGTGTAATCAGATCGCGGTGAAAAATCAGAATATACGCCGGAATGCCGACGAGAATCACCAGCAAAATCAAAATCTTAAGAATCGCGAAAATTCTCTTGCGCTTATTCTCCTGATTCCCTTTGTCCATTATTTCTTTGATCATAAACATCTCTCCTATGGCAGTTCTATCAGATTTCTTTTAAGAAGCATGTCGGCAGACATCATAACACCCAGCTTTGAATGCTCATATGTCAGACCGCCCTGAAAATATACAATGTAAGGTTCCCGGACCGGGCCGTCCGCGCTGAGTTCGATCGACGATCCCTGCACAAAAGCTCCGGCCGCCATGACGACACGGTCTTCATATCCCGGCATTTCCCACGGTTCCGGCGAGACAAAGGAATCAACCGGCGCGGCAGCCTGAATCCCCTGACAAAAAGCGACAAGCGCTTCCTCGGATCCGAGGCTTACGCTTTGAATAATGTCACTTCTCGTATCACCCCGTTCCGGACAGACCGGAAATCCCAGCCCTCCGTAAACTTCACCGCAGAGCAGAGCTCCTTTCAGCGCCCCGATCGTTACCGACGGAGCCATAAAAAGCCCTTGCAGTATGGCTCGGGTCTGGCCAAATGTAAGACCGCACTCGTCACCGATACCCGGGCAGGTCAGGCGATACGCCACCTGATCACGGAGCTCGGCTTTCCCGACGACATAGCCTCCGGACAGCGCCAGCCCGCCGCCCGGATTTTTAATCAGAGACCCGGCCATAATGTCCACCCCGACGTCGGTCGGTTCGAGAATATCCAGAAATTCCCCATAACAGTTATCTGCCATGCAGACAATCTCCGGGTCGATTGAATGAACAAAATCAGCCCATTCTCTGATCTGAGAAATTGTGACCGCCTTCCGCCACGCGTAACCGGTGGCACGCTGAACACAGCACATCCGCGTTTTTTCCGTAATCGCGCCGCGCACCCCTTCCAGATCGATCGAACCGTCCGGCAAAAGATCGACCTGCTTATACGTGATTCCAAACTCCTTCAGCGAACCCATGCCGCTCCCCCGGATCCCGATTACTTCCTCCAGGGTGTCGTACGGACCGCCGGTACAGTAGATCATTTCATCGCCCGGCCGCAGGATGCCCTGCAGCGTGACCGCCAGCGCGTGTGTTCCGTTTACGATCTGTGTCCTGACCAGCGCTGCTTCCGTGTGAAAAACGTCCGCGTAGACCTTTTCTGTGATTTCGCGGCCGGAATCATCATATCCGTACCCGGTGTTCCAGGCAAAATGCGTATCGGATACGCGATTCTTCTGAAATGCCGCAGTCACTTTATACTGATTGTATTTCTTAATCTCATCAAGTGCTGTGAAATCCGCGCCGGCACGTTCTTCGGCGGCCCTGACCAGTTCGATGATCCGGCGGTCAATGCCGAATTCTCCAGCCAGCAGAGCTTCGAGCTCTCTTGTGATTTTCCCCGATGGGTTTTCTTCTTTTTTTGTCATTGTCATGATTCCTGTTTATTATTCTGTGATTCGGTTCGTTCAAGCTCCCATTCCATATCTCTGACCAGCTGCCGACGTACATTTCTTTTTTCTCTCGCGTAAAGCTGTGTAGTCGTGACCTGTTCATGGTCCAGGAGCGCGGCGACATCATAGATCGATTCCCCTCTTCCGATCAGGCTGGTCGCCGCGGTAGCACGGAGCTTATGCGGGCTGTATCCGCCCTTTCTGGATGTTTTAAGAGCGATCGATGTATACTTTTTTACCAGCTCCCGGATCTGCCTGCCGGTCATCCGGCGTCCCTGAAGTGACAGAAACAGGGCGTCCCTGTTTTCCTCATCCAGTTTTTTATCGTCCGGACGCTCGTTCTGGATATAATCGCTGACGACCATAGTTACAGACTGATTCATCGGCATGACCGATTCCTTGCCGCGTTTTCTGTAAATGATAAATTCGCCGCGGCTGAAATTGAATGAAGATACATTCAGCTGCTGAAGCTCTGAGAGCCGGAGTCCGTACGTCAGAAAAAGGATCAGAATCGCTTTGTCACGCTTTTTTGTCTTTTCCCAGTAAACGCGTTCGCGCTTTGTCAGGCCTTCCCCGGTCGAGACCGCGTCGAGCATGACCATGACTTCATTGTCTTCCAGCGCCTTAATCTCCTTTTCGCCGGCTTTCTGAACACGGATCGGATCGAAACCGTCCGTGATGTTTTCATCGACGAGTTTATCTCTGTACAGGTACTTGAACAGGACAGACAAAGAAGATTTTTTCCTCGCAAGCGTTTTGTTGCTGTTTTCGTAGATATAAAGCGTTTTTTCCGTTTCCACTTTATACTTTCGGCAGTAATCAAGGAAAAGATTAACGTCAATGGACTGAATCCTGTTAATCTCCTGCAGGCTGATCTGTTCCGGCGTTTCAGCCTCCGTGAGATCAGTTTCCGCGATCAGATATTCAAGAAAAAAAAGAATGTCGCGCAGATACGCGAGTCTTGTGGCTGGCAAAACATTCCCTTTTAAATACACAAAAAAACCTCTCAGGAATTTCGGCAGCCCTTCTTCGACTTTTTCGCATTCCAAAAAGACCTTGTTCTCATTTTCCACAACGTTGTCGGGTTTGTCGCTTTTATTGTATGTTTTGACCTGTTTCGGCATACTTCCCTCTTTCGTCCGATATCAGCTTGTTTAATGTGGAAACAGACCCGTCTGCCTGCAGAGGCGGACCCATCCGGAAATTATTATATTCCGTCCCTGTTTATTTCTGTTTCATATTTCTTCAATTCAGATTGAATATACGATTCAAGCGCGCGCACACATTCATCCGCAGAGGCATACTCCGAGATGTTGAACCATTTCATGTCTTTATACCGCCGGAACCATGTCATCTGTCTTTTGGCAAAGCGCCTGGTGTTCCGTTTGATCAGGCGTACAGCTTCTTCCAGCGGATATTCTCCATTCAGGTATTCAATGATTTCCTTGTATCCTATACCCTTCATGGATATGTCGTCAAGTGTCAGCCCCATATTTAAAAGCGAACGGACCTCATTTTCCAGGCCGGCTTCCATCAGCAGGTCGACACGGTGATTGATGCGGTCGTATAATACCCGGCGTTCTCTCATCAGTCCGGTCAAAATGACCCGGTAATCCTTTGTCCGCTGCAGATCCCGTGAAATATCTTTCAAAGGGCTTCCCGATTCCAGGATTTCCAGTGCGCGAACGACCTTACGGATGTTATGCGGGTGGATTCTGTCGGCGGCAGCCGGATCCTTCGACCGAAGCAGATTATAAAGATACTCTGTACCATTTTCTTCTGCGATTCTATACAACTCGTCCCGGAATCCGTCATTTCTCGGCGGTGCGCTGAAGTCCATGTCGTAAAGAAGGGAATTCAGGTAAAGACCGGTTCCGCCCGCTACAATCGGAAGCTTCCCGCAGCTGAAGATGTATTCAATGGCGGCCCTGGCCCGCGTCCGGTATTCAGCGGCGGAAAACGGCTCGCGCGGATCGATCTCACCAACCAGGTAATGCTTTGCCCTGGCCTGCTCTTCCGGCGTCGGCTTGGCGCTGCCGATATCAAGATATTGATAGAGCTGCATCGAATCACATGAAACGATCTCTCCGCCGAAATCTTCCGCAACCCGGATCGCAAATTCCGTCTTTCCAACGGCGGTCGGGCCGCAGATCACGACGATGGTTCTGTTAATTCTGTTTGATTCATTCTTCATGACTGACTGGTTTCAAAAAATACCTTTTACTGTACGCGTTTGAATAGTTTTTCGATATCCCGAACGGACATGCGGACAAAAGTCGGCCGGCCGTGCGGACAGGAGAACGGGTTCCGGCAGCGGCTGAGCTGTTCGATCAACGCCATCATTTCCTCCATGGACAGTACGTCGTTCGCTTTAACGGCGTTTTTACAGGAGTTCCTGATCAGCTTGTCGATGACAACGCGGTTTTCCGGCGTCTTCTCCCCTTCCGTGTGTTCCAGAAAATCCCTCAGAAAAGACTCCGCCTCAGAAATTTCCATGAACGTCGGTATCTCTGTTACCCGATACGTGTTAGGGCCGAATTCACTGATTTTGTAACCCATTTCCTCCAGCGCGCCGATCCACGAGATCTCCGTTTCTTTAACGGACAATGGGACGTCGACAATAAACGGCGTCAGAATCGGCTGACTCAGTTTCCGTTCGGCCAGATACTGGGCAACGAGTTTTTCATAAAAGATCCGTTCGTGCGCCGCGTGCTGGTCAATCAGATAAAAATGTTTTTTATCAGTCGCCGTGATATAGGTCCGAAAAATACTGCCGGTGATCAGCAGATCCGAGAATTCAAACGGGCGGTTTCCTTTATCCTGAATGTCGAACGGCAAATGATCTGCGTCAGGTTTTCCGGCTAATCCATCGGGGTTTAAACGTACGGAGTCCCGAGTCCGATCGTTCGATTCCCGCAAAGATTTATTCGGTTTTTCTTTTGCCGCGTCAAAGGACGGTGTTTCTTCATGGACAAAGGAAACGGCACCCGACTTTCTCTGCGCGTCGGCTTCTGCGCGCCGTTCCTGCAGCAGTTGTTTCACATCAAGCTGCATTTCCGGATCGTTGTTCCCGGCTTCCTTTCTATTTTTTTCAGGAGCGCCGGCCGTTTTCCCGGTTTTCAGATCATCCCGGGACGCAGAGTTTTCCGGCATCTTCTTTTCTTTGTCAATCGCAGCTTCAAAAGAAGCGCCGGCGTCAATAACGGCCTCGTCCTTTCCCAGTGTTCGTACGATCGCATTAATAATCACATTGGAAATCTTTTTTTCATCGTGGAAACGGATTTCACGCTTAGACGGGTGAATATTGACGTCGATCGACGCCGGATCAAGGCGGATATCCAGAAATACAACCGGAAACCGACCAGGGAAAACTCGTTCTTTGTAACCGTCTGAAACTGCTTTCTCGAGGACGCGGCTTTTGACGACCCGCCCGTTGACAAAAAAAATCTGGTTTTTTCTGGTCGAACGGGTCAGCGATGGCAGCGAAATCAATCCGTTTATTATAAAACCGGTTTCTCTGTGATCCAGCTCGATCAGATTACGATATTCCTTTTGTTTATAAACCGAGAGCACTGTGCTTTTCATACTGCCGTTTCCGATCCCGGTAAAAACGATTTTTCCGTTATTGATCAGCTGAAAACGGATGTCTGTATATGCGAGCGATATTTCCTGCATAAACTCAATGATCCTTCCGCTTTCGGCCGCGTCGGATTTCAGGAATTCGCGCCGGGCCGGTGTGTTGTAAAAAAGATCATCCACAATCATGCTTGTGCCGTCCGGACAGCCCGATGCTGTATTTTCCAGTACTTTTCCTCCATGTATTACCAGACGGCAGCCGGTGCTGCTTTTCGATGTCTTTGTGATCAGCGTCGTTCTGGTAACGGCGGCAATGCTGGCGAGCGCTTCTCCGCGGAAGCCGAGGCTCGTAATCATATCAAGGTCGGACACATCACGGATTTTACTTGTCGCGTGCCTGAGAAACGCGGTTTCCGCGTCGACGCGATCAATTCCACTCCCGTCGTCGGTGACACGGATCGATTCCCGGCCGCCTTTCCTGATTTCCACGGTTATATTACGGGCACCGGCGTCAATTGAGTTTTCGACCAATTCTTTGACAATCGAGACCGGCCGGTCGATGACTTCGCCGGCGGCAATTTTATCCGAAACATTTTTCTCTAAAACCCTGATCATCTTCGCTCCCTTTATTTCCATTATTTTCTCTCCGTCAGTGCCTTCAGATCTTCCAGGATCCGGATTGCCTGTGACGGTGTCACTTCCATCAGATCAATATTTCTCAGCTTTTCAACGGCCGGATTGATTGCCTGTGTAAAAAACGACAACTGTTCTTCCGTTTCCTTTTTTGCAGCAATATCATATGAGGACGTCCTGAACGCATCAGACACCGCTGCTGCCGAATCCTCTGATTCCAATGCTTTCAGTTTAAACTCCGCATTGTCCAGCAGAACCTGCGGCACGCCCGCAAGCCGGGCGACATGAACGCCGTAACTCCGACTGGCGGAGCCTGGAATAATCTTATGGAGGAAGACGATTTCTTCATTCTCTTCTGAGACATCGATCGTCAGATTCTTCACACCCCGGATTGATTCTTCCATCATCGTCAGCTCGTGATAATGTGTAGCAAAAAGAGTCCGGATATGACGGTTTTCATTACACAAATACTCAACCGTGGACCACGCGATCGAAAGTCCGTCGTAAGTACTGGTTCCACGTCCGATCTCGTCCAGAATCACCAGACTGCGCTCGCCCGCGTTTCTGAGGATGTACGCCAGCTCACTCATTTCCACATAAAAAGTCGACTGACCCTGCGCAAGATTGTCTGAAGCCCCGATTCTGGTAAAAATGCGATCCACGACGCCGATATGCGCGCGCCGGGCCGGCACAAAACAACCGATCTGCGCCATCAGCACGATCAGTGCTGTCTGCCTCATATAGGTCGATTTTCCGGACATGTTCGGACCTGTGATGATCAGCATCGAAGAAGACGTATCGTCCATATAGGTATCGTTGGAAACAAACAAACCCTGCTTTGTCATTTGTTCGATGACCGGGTGTCGGCCCTTTTCGATCTCCAGTTTCAGGCTGTTGTCGACCGCCGGCCGGACGTATCCGTACTTCACACCAGCGTCGGCAAAAGCCGAAAGAACATCAAGCACCGCGATTGCGCGCGAGGTTTTCTGCAGTTCCTGAATGTGTTCGCCCACCTTTTCCCTGAGCTCCGTAAAAAGATCGTACTGAATCCGGTTAATTTTAGTTTCAGCGTTCAGAACCAGGCTTTCCATCTCTTTCAGCTTTGGCGTGATGAACCGCTCCGCGCCGACCAGCGTCTGTTTACGGATATAATCATCCGGAACAAGATCAAGATTGGATCGGCTCACCTCAATATAATAACCGAAAACCTTATTATACCCCACCTTAAGGTGCGTGATTCCTGTTCGCTCTTTTTCAGCCACATCCAGGCCGGAAATCCAGATTTTCGCGTCTTTAATGGAATCTTCGATCGCGTCGAGCTCCTCTGAATAACCTGGTTTGATGAGTCCTCCCTCTTTTATGGTCAAAGGCGGATCTTCAACAATCGCCTGACTGATGAGTTCAAAAATCTCAGTGTGATCGCCCAGATCACTGTCAAGCTCCCGCAACAGATCACAATCTGCTCTTTTTAACGCGGCGTGAATGATCGGAAGCGCCCCGATCGAGTTCTTTAAGGCGATCATGTCTTTCCCGTTCGCGTTTCCGGACGCGATCCTCCCGGAGAGCCGCTCAAAATCATACACTTTTTTAAAAGCGGATCTCAGATCTTCCAGCATCAACAGATCTTCTGCAAGCTCGCCGACCGCATCCAGCCGCCGGTTGATCTGACCGGCAGAATTCAGCGGCTCGCGCAGCCACTGACGCAGCTTCCGCCCGCCCATCGCGGTTCCGGTATGGTCCAGTACGCCGAGTAGCGACCCTTTGACCTTTTTCTCAAAAAGTGTCTCCGTGATCTCCAGGTTGCGGATGGTCACCTTGTCCAGCGACATTCTGCTGCCAATCTCATAGTACGTGATGTTTGTCATCTGCCTGAGATCCTGCATCTGTGTTTCATGCAGAAACACAAGCAATGTCCCCGCGGCAAGCCGGCTTAGCCCTCGTCCGTTCAGACCGAGCGCGGTCATAGGAACATTTCCCATCTGGGTTCGGATGATTTCTTCCGCTGTCTTCGGCGGGCAGTACGACTCTGGCAATATCCGGACAAAAGCGCTCACTGCGTCCCGGATCTTTTTTATATCATAACGCCCCTGCGCCGTGTCACTGATCAGAATCTCCCGCGCACGTATACGGTTCAGTTCGTTGACGATGTCATCAAGGACGTTTGGATCCGCTGCTTTTTCTGTGACAGAAAACTCCCCCGTTGAAATGTCCGCGTAAGCAAGCGAAACTCCATTTTTGGCGAGGCAGACGGCAGCCAGATAATTATTCTCATTTTCCCGAAGAATCATATCTGACGTGACCGTTCCGGGTGTTACGACTTTAACAACGCCGCGCCGGACCATTCTTTTTGTCTGCGAGGGTTCTTCCAGCTGTTCGCAGATGGCGACTTTATATCCCATCTCGACGAGTCGTGCGATGTACGTGTCCGCCGAATGAAACGGAACTCCACACATCGGCGCCCGCTCCTCCAGGCCGCAGTTTTTTCCAGTCAGCGTGAGCTCCAGAAGCCTCGAGACGAGTTTCGCGTCTTCAAAGAACATTTCATAGAAGTCACCCAGACGAAAAAAAAGAATCGCGTCTTTATATTCAGCTTTAATATCCATATACTGTCGCATCATCGGCGATAGCTTACTCATTGTCCACCTCAAATCAGAAAAAAACAGGTTCCGAAATATTCAAACTGCATCCGGCAGAATGATCCGCCGGATGCCCTTTGTCATATAGAAAAAATCACGCATCGTGATTCAGGGAAAAACGATGCGTTATTAATGACTATCTGTTGTTATATGCTTCGATACCAAGTCGCAGAAGCTCGACTGCTCTTCTCATATCTTCCTGCTTCAGTACGTACGCGATACGGATCTCGTCTTTTCCGAGTCCCGGCGTTCCATAAAATCCTGCCGCAGGCGCATACATTACCGTTTCGCCATTGTCTTCAAACTCCTGCAGAAGGAACATCAGCAGTTCTTCAACGTCGTCTACCGGAAGTTTACATGTCAGATAGAAGGCGCCGCGTGGCTTCGGGGAATCGAATCCCGGTATTTTCTGAAGTTCTTCATAAACAACGTCTCTTCTCGCGCAGTATTCCGCCTTTACTTCATCATAGTAGGAAGTCGGAAGTCTGAAAAGTGCTGCGGCACCGACCTGATCAACCGTTGAAGTACAGAGTCTTCCCTGTGCGATCTTCATGATGCCTTCCATAAATTTTTCGCATTTACTGATGCAGAAACCGATTCTCGCGCCGCACGCGGAATATCTTTTGGATACAGAGTCGATTACGACCAGTCTGTCCTCAATGCCTTCAACCTCAAAGAAAGAATGTGCTTCCCCGCCGTCATAAACGAACTCTCTGTATACTTCATCCGCAACGATGAAAAGGTCATGCTCGATGGCGACCTCTGCGATCAGTTTCATCTCGTCGAGTGTCAGTACGCATCCTGTCGGGTTGCCCGGGGTAATACAGCAGATGGCCTTTGTCCTCGGTGTAATGCAGGCTTCGATCTGTTCCTTCTTCGCGTAATGATAACCTTCTTCACCTTTTGTTGTGATTGGAACGACAACGCCGCCGGCAGCTGTCGCGAACGTATGATAGTTTGTATAGAAAGGTTCCGGCAGCAGAATTTCATCTCCTTCATCGAGCAGAGTCAGGAAAGTCATATTCAGCGCTTCGGATCCTCCGGTTGTAACGATAATATTTTTTCTTTCCAGATCTACATTATAATTCTTGAAATAGTCGATAACGGCATCCTGAAGGATTGTGAGCCCGCCTGATTCGGCGTATGCAATGACCTTTGCATCAAAATCCCGGATCGCTTCCATAAAGCACGGAGGTGTTTCCACGTCCGGCTGGCCGATGTTCAGATGGTATACCTTCTTGCCGCTTTCTTCGGCAGCGATCGCGATCGGGTTAAATCTCCTGATCGGTGAAAACTGCATGCTGCTGACTTTTTTTGAAAAATTCATCTATAATCTCCTTTCTCCTCAGTAAGCACTGCATGTGATTCTTTTACGATTCTTCTCAACATATCTTGATTATAACCTAAATCGTTCCTGTTGAAAACAGAATTCCGCACTAAGTATAAAAGGTATTCGATGTTTCCTTTTGTCCCTGTGACCGGCGAATACGTCAGTCCCGCGACACTCAGGCCGTTCTCCGCCGCGCTGCCGCAGACCTTCCGGATCGTCTCTTCATGGATCGCCGGATCCCGGACAATGCCCTTGCTGTTTTTCATTTGCTCTCGCCCGGCCTCGAACTGCGGTTTAACCAGCGCAACGATGCTGCCGTTCTCCGAAAGATGCCGTACTGCTACCGGAAAAATCAGTTTCAGTGAAATAAATGAAACGTCAATGCTGATAAAATCCACATCGTCTTCAATCAGCGCGGGATCCAGATAGCGAACATTACATTTTTCAATAGTTACAACGCGCGGATCATTTCTCAGTTTCCAGGCAAGCTGCCCGTAACCGACATCGATGGCGTATACCTTTGAGGCGCCATTCATCAACATGCAATCCGTAAACCCACCGGTCGAAGCTCCGATATCCATGCAGACGCGATCTTTCAGCCCGATGCCAAAGCATTCGATCGATTTTTCCAGCTTCAGCCCGCCACGGCTTACATACTTACAGGGATCCTCTTTTACAAAAATCTCCGCATCCTCCGGTATTTTCGTCCCGGCCTTATCGCTGATCTGTCCGTCGACAAAAACAACGCCCGCCATGATCGCCGCCTGCGCGCGCTCCCGCGATTCAAAAAATCCTCTGCTGACAAGCAGCACATCAAGTCGTTTTTTCAAAATCCTCACAGATCCTTTCCGCAATGGAGACGCTGTCCAGACCATATCTTCTGAACAACTCACTGACTGCTCCCTGTTCCACAAAATGATCCGGCCATCCCAGAGCATGGATACGATAATCATAGCCGGCCGCCGCGGCCATTTTTTCTCCGTACCCGCCGGAAACCACGCCGTCTTCAATCGTATAAACCGGCACCGCGTCGTCCCCGAGAAGTGTGAGATCAACCGGTTTTACCGACCGGACCCGAACGATTCCCGCCTCGATCCCCCGTTCTTTCAGCAGATCGCGCGTTTTTTCCGCCGTATCCAGCATATTTCCCACGGCCCACAGATCCACATCTTTTCCAGACACAATCCGGATATTGCGAACATCTTTGTAATCAGCCGGTTTTTCTTTATCAAAGGCACATTCTCCCCTCGGATAACGGATCGCGACCGGTTTATTCATCGACAAAGCGTATTCCATCATAAACTGAAGGTCATTCCCATCCGCCGGCGCCAGAACCGTCATATTCGGAAGAATCGAAAGGTACGCCAGATCGAACACACCGTGATGCGTTTCACCGTCCTCCCCGACGACGCCGGCTCTGTCCACTGTGAATACGACCGGAAGATTCTGGAGACAGACGTCAACGATAATCTGATCATAGGCCCGCTGCAGAAACGATGAGTAGATTGCGACAAAGGGCTTCATTCCGCTCGCGGCAAGTCCGGCAGCAAAAGTCACTGCATGCGCTTCCGCGATCCCAACGTCAAAACACCTCTTCGGATACCGGTCATGCAGAGGGCCGAGACCGGTCGCGCTTTCCATTGCAGCCGTGATCCCGACGACTCTTTCATCTTTGTCCGCAAGACTCAGAAGCTTCTCACCCATTACAGAGGAAAAGGAGTATTCTGATTTCTTTAATGCTTCGCCAGTTTCTTTGTCGAACGGTCCGATGCCATGGAATTTCCCCGGATTTTTTTCCGCGTTCCGATATCCTTTTCCTTTTTTCGTCATAACGTGAACGAGCACCGGGCCATCTGCCTTTTTCGCCTGTTTCAGCGATCCGATCACGTCTTCGATATTGTGACCATTAATCGGTCCGAGATAAGTGAATCCGAGTTCTTCAAACATGATGCCGCCGGAAAGCAGTATATATTTCAATGAATGCTTTGCGCCGACGAGCATTTGGGAAATCCCCGCGCCGATCCCCGGGATCCTGTCCAGGACCATCCGGACCTCGTTTTTCGTGTCTACGTATTTTCTGGATGTGCGGAGCTTGCCGAGATGACGCGGTACACTGCCGATATTTTTTGAAATGGACATCCCGTTGTCGTTCAGAATCACGATGACCTTTGATTTTCTGGAGCCGATGTTGTTCAGAGCTTCATAGGCCATCCCTCCGGTCAGCGAGCCGTCACCGATCACTGGAATGATTTCATATTTATCTTTTTTCAGATCGCGGGCTGCCGCCATGCCTGCCGCGGCCGAAAGCGATGTGCTTGAATGCCCGGTTTCATAAACATCATGCGGACTTTCACGCCGCTTTGGAAATCCACTCATTCCATCGTTCTGTCTAAGTTCGTCAAAGCCTTTGGCACGCCCTGTCAGAATCTTATGAACATAAGACTGATGACCGACGTCCCAGATGATTTTATCTTTCGGACTGTCAAACACTTTATGAAGCGCGATCGTCAGCTCAACGATCCCCAGGTTCGAAGCCAGATGGCCGCCCGTCCGCGACACCTTTGTCAGAAGGAAATCCCGGATCTGCAGCGCCAGAAGCTCCAGTTCCTCTGTACTCATTTTATTCAGATCCTGAGGGAAATCGTAATCAGTAATTTCTTTGATGTTCTTAATTTCTTTGATTTTCAACGTTCTTTACCTGTCTTTAGTATACTTTACGCCACTGGGAACTTCCTGTTCTGAAAGCGTCCCTGTGTCGATTATCATTATATCATCAAAATGATTCTCAATCAGTAATTTCATTATAAATAAGCGGAAAATACAACTGTGTTTTACGTTGGCTTATAAAAATCAATCGCCTGATCTCGATATTTTTATATACCCGCCCGTGTTCCATCGGTGATCATAATAAAGGTTTCGGGCATTCTTCCTTTTCCGTGGAAACATATACTGAATCAGAGACACAAGATCATCTTTCTTCAGCCGCTGTCTTTCCCCGGCCCAGTCTCTGGTAGCGGAATCCGTAAAAAAAACATGCCCTTTCCGATCCAGCCCCAACAGGATCATTGTATGGTATGACCCGGCATATCGCCGGTCATTGACTGAAACCGGAAGACCGATCCTCCTTCCCCGCCTTATCCTGCTTGTCTCGATTACCACAGGCAGTCCTTTTCTCAGGTGGTCTTTGATATCGGACAAAGCCTTCCTGTCCTGAAAAGCACCCACATATTCATTTTCGATCCCCTCTGCTGAAAGGATCCGCGAGATCCCGTACAAAGTCACCGGCATCTGACCGGACAGGTCTTTTTGATAATTCTTCTGCCAGATTTCTTCAGGGAAATGTTTTCTCTCCACGATTTCTATAGTCTCATTCGGACGCAGATCACGGTAATGCGGGCAATATGCCGCCAGCAGACTTGTCAGGCTGCAGCAGGCACAGCCATGATGACTGACATATTGACTCCAGATCCCATAGATCATAGCGTTCTGCCGAAAAACAGGAAATACCCGGTCCCCGGATGCGACCCTGTCCTTCTCTGTCTTTGACGCATCGATCCTGTCAGAACCGGTTACGGAAGACAAAACGCTTTCTGCAGGGCCGGTGATCCGAACTCTCAGCACCGGCTCGTTCAGCAGGTGCGGATCTCCATGGAAGGTCAGAACGATAGTGTCTGTTTTATGCATTTCTCTCTCCAGAACTACTTCCGGAATATTCTGTTTCTCTGCTATATCCATACAATTCTTCCTTCTTCCTGAACTTGTAACTCTTTCCGTTGTCATAATCCTCATTAACCACGCTGCATCACGAATCCACTTTGTCCTCCGGGATGACAGCGAAGCCGCCGTCAAAGTCCTTTACGGCCGGATCAGTAAATTGTGATATTCATCAGAATCGGGATGATCGCGTTCTCCTCCATCTCAATATAACAACAACGACAATAAGCGCCGCGAATAAGATGGTAATCAGGCCCTGCTCGCCCGCAAGGAACGGAACCCCGGGATTGGTTGATAACGGCTGAAGATATATCTGATCCACGAGATTGTGAACAGAATGGAGAAGAACAGCGGGAATGACACTTCCGCTGACGCTCCTCGACCGGCAGATAATCACGGAAATCAGCATGATCTCAGCGACAAAAGCGCCCACGCCGCAAACATAGCCCTGCGCGTATATATGAAAAAACGCCGGGAAGCGGTTGTTTTCCCGGCGTTCTGTCGTTCTTATTTCTGTAATTTACGGTTCATCCTGCTGAACGTGATAACATCGATGCCCTGTTCAATAAAGCACAGTGCGACGAGCAGGCCGATGGTTATGGCAGAGAACAACGGATGGATCAGAGCGTAAACTCCCAGGACTATACCGAGTATGCCTACGATCAGACCCAGACCCCATTTATTCCTGGTCGGCAGCTTCCGCGTTTTAAAAGAAAGATATGCGGAAACACCTCCGCGTAAGATGAGCCAGATTCCCAGGAGATAAATGAGCAGATTGTCAATAATCTTTATTCCGCCGGGACGGGCAATAGCCAGGATACCCAGAACAATTGCCAGGATGCTGACGATCAGATTCCAGCCATATTTTTTGAGACAAAACGCAGTGATGATACCGGCGGCGCCGCTTACAATCACAACAATAGCGATTAAATATCCTGCTGACACAAAGGTGGCGAGAGGAGTAAGCGCGCAGCAGATTCCCAAAACAATCAAAAGAATACCAAGAATAGTCGTTAAAATAAACATTATAAACAGCCCCTTTCTGTTTCAGAATGAAAAAAATGATTATGTTATAATTTTATCAATCATTGGCGGATATGTCAATTTGACAGCAGTCCGGAAATTGAACAGTCACTTCATCAGCACAGTGATTACCATCGGTGAAAGTCCTGCGTCGCGAATCACCGCAAGGTCCATTTCCAGTACCGGTTCTCCCTTCGCCACAGAAGCGCCGGCCTTTGTCAGAACTGTGAACCCGCGTCCGCCCAGCGTGACGGTGTCCAGGCCTGCGTGAACAAGAACCTCCCGGCCGTCTGAAGCCGTGAAAGTGATCGCATGGCCGGTCTGCGCAATGCCCGAAACAACCCCGTCGCAGGGCGCATAAACCATTCCGTTCTCAGGCAGAATCCCCACGCAATCTCCCAGCGTTCCGGAAGCAAACGCAGTATCCGGGATCTCTTCCATCGGGATCAGCTCGCCGTCCGCAGGCGCCGCCAGGGACAGCGCGTTCGGCAGCATTTCCTCATTCCCGGTATGCGAAAGCCGGGCTTCCGCTTCTCTCTGAGCCTGCAGAGGCTGAGTCACTGGAGTCCGGGCTTCCGCTTCGATGACACACGCTTTTGTAGCTGCCACCTTCGATACCGATACCGAAAGCTCATCCACACCCCTTTCGATGAGCAGAGGAATGGCCCCTGGATCGGCAGCGAGTTCCCCGCAGACAGCAGTTGGAATGTTCCGTCTGTGTCCCGCTTCCGCGGTTATCCCGATCAGCCGCAGCACCGCTTCATGACACGGATCATAATAATCGTCAAGGCCTTGCGACTCCCGGTCCAGCGCCAGTGTATACTGCGTCAGATCGTTGGTGCCGATGCTGAAAAAGTCTGCCTTTTCAGCCAGCTGATCCGCGATCATCGCTGCTGCCGGCGTCTCAATCATGACGCCAAGCGGCGGGATTCTGTACTGCCGCCCTTCTTCAGCAAGCTCCTTCGCGCAGATCTCTATCTCAGACTGAACTGCTTCAACCTCCCGGACAGCCGTGACCATCGGGATCATGATCCGGATATTGCCATATGCCGCTGCCTGCAGAAGGGCGCGGATCTGTGTCCGGAACACATCCTTTTCCTTCAGGGAGACCCGCAGACCTCTGCAGCCCAGCGCCGGATTCTTTTCCTCCGGCAGACAAAGCCAGTCCGCCTGCTTATCCGACCCCAGATCCATGGTCCGGATCACCGTCTCCTTCCCATCCATTGCTTCCGCGATGCGCCGGTAAGCCTCCAGCTGCTCCTCTTCTGTCGGCGCGTCCGCGCGCCCGAGAAAAAGCAGTTCCGTACGAAACAGCCCGACGCCCTCCGCGCCGGATTCGATCAGCGCGCCGATCTCCAGTGGGCCCGTGATGTTGGCACAGACTCTGGTGCGGGTCGCAGGCGCGGTTTCCTTTTCGCGTTTTCTGCGTTCTTTTTCACATCGCTTCGCCTCAAATTCTTCTTCCATCGTCAGTACTGCGTCCCTGTACAATCCCCGGTCCGGCTGAATGATCAGCTTTCCTTTGTCAGCGCCCCGTCCGTCAAGGATCAGTCCGACATCCCCGTCAAAATCCGCCGCGCGAATGGCTGCCACCGCTTCCTCACTTCCGTAACAATACGGAATCCCCAGATTTCCGGCAAGAACGGATACATGAGATGTGGGCGATCCTTTTACGGTGATGATGCCGAGAATCAGCGCCGGATCCACAGACGAAATCTGCGCCGGAGTCAGCTCATCCGCCGCCAGAATGGCCGGTGTGCTCAGCGCGCATACATTTCTTCCTTCAAGCAGCTGCAGAAGCCGCTCCGTGAGGCCCGTCAGATCTCCGCTCCGTTCGCGGATATATCCGCTTTTACTGCTCCGCAGCTCTTCCGCCAGTTCCCTTCCCGTCTGTGTTACGGCGGCCGCGGCATCCTGTCCGTCACTTACAATCAGATCACAGACAGCATCCGTAAATTTTCTGTCGGTTAACAACAGGCGCTCCGCGTCAAAAATCGCAGCACCTTCCCCATTTGCCTTCGCGGCGGCTGAACGCAGCTGCTGTTCCAGAATGTCCGCAGCTTTCCGGAAACGGGCGAGCTCCGCTTCTTTGTCCTTTTTCCGCAAAGCCCCTTCATGCTCATTTCCGGACGCGCCGATACGCGCTTCCTCCGTGTTCTTCACTTCCGGGTCCACAAAACACGGCCTCCCCGCATCTGTCTTCACTTCCGCGTCCGCGAGGAACGGCATCCCCGCGGCAAAACCGCGCTGCGCGATCTTCAAAACATATTCTTTCATCGATTTCTCTCCGAATGGACTATGAATAATACTTACTTTTTCACTCTGTTTTCTCACTTTGCTGCAGCGTCTGCTCCAGAAATGCTTTCACAGCCTTCAGCGCAGCCCGCGCGTCCCTGCCTTCCGCCGACACTGTCAGAACGGTGCCCGGCGGCGTGTCCAGATTCATTAGAGCAATGGGACTGTCCGCGGAAGCGGTCTTTTCCCCTGCGGATATCGTTATTCTGCAGTCGTACCCGCGGGCAATTTCCGCCAGTCTGCCGGCCGGCCGCGCGTGAAGCCCGGTGACACTTTTGACGACAAATTCAAAGCCGGACGTCATTTCTCCGAGAAAGATCGTTTCGCCATGCCGCACGGTCCGATGCGTTCCCGACAAATCGCGTTTCAGGGTAAAGACCGGCTTTTCCCTTTCATCCGGCAAAGGAGCAGAAGCTTCCCCTTCGACCGGCTCTGACAAAGGCTCTTCTGCAGGGACCTCCTCCGGACGCAGCTCTTCACCGTTATATACCAGACTGGTAATGATAAAACTGCAAAGATACGCGATCAGCAGCCCCGCCAGGTAGATCAGCGCGCTTTTGACCGCGCCGCAGGGGCCCTTTGTCATCACAAAAACGCCCAGCAGCCCGGAAGGGCCCCACGTTGTGGACGCCACCTCCGCCGCCATCACCAGCGCCCCGCCGAATCCTGCCCCCAGGCCGGCGGTGATGAAAGGCCTGCCCAGCGGCAGGGTGACCCCGTAGATCAGCGGCTCGCCGATGCCCAGAAACCCCGCGGGCAGCGCTCCGCCGATGACGGAACACAACTGTCTGTTCCCGGCTCTTTTCGCTTTTACCCAAAGAGCAATAGCTGTGCCGACCTGACCGGCCCCCGCCATCGCAAGCGCCGGATACAGGGTGATGTAGCCCAGCTCCTGCAGCTGCACGGTGTACAGCGCGACCATTCCGTGATGCATGCCGGCCGCAACGAGCGGCAGAAACAACGCGGCGGAAACATATCCCGCGACAATCCTTACGATCACGCTGCCGGAAAGGCACAGCCGGCTGAAGACCCATACGATGCCGCCGGACACATATCCGAACATCGGCATGATCACCAGAATATACGGAATCACACAAATCAGAAGGCTCAGCAGCGGCGTAAAAATCACATCGACGCTTTCCGGCATCCGCGACCGGATCTTTTTCTCCACAACGGAAAGCAGGAATACCCCGGCGATGACGGCCAGAACTCCGCCCTTGCCCTGACGCAGAATGGAGTTCAGCGGATTCTTCGCATCATACAGCCCCAGCAGCCGCGAAATTGTTTCGATCCCGTCCAGAGAAGTGATCATCCCGAGCATGCCGCCCAGAATCGGCGTCGCGCCGAGCCGCTCTGCCGCGCGGTATCCCGCCCACGCGGTCAGATAGGTCATAAAGGAAACGTTCACCAGCATGAGCAGGTTGTAAACAATGCTCCAGAACTTAATGCTGTCATAATCCGGCACGATCTGGGCGATCAGTCCCGCAAAACCGGCACAAAGCCCTGCGGTGATAATGCCCGGGATCAGCGGGACAAAAATATCCCCAAGCAGTTTCAGCACGGACCTGACGCGTCCGTTTTCTTTCTTCTTCTGCAGATGATTTTTGTTCTTTTTCCAGTCCGCTCCCGGCGCCGTCGCGTCCGCGGATCCGCCGGATACGTCAGCACCCTCTTTAATGCCTGCTGCCGCCCCGCTTCCCGCAGCCACTCCCAGCGCGCCGCATTGATCCGCGTATTTCCTGCTCTTTCCCGGACCTACTACGATTTCATATGAATTACCGCGGTCATGTATAAGCCCCAGCACATCCTTCATCGCCCGGATCTTCTCCTCGTCCACCGCGGACTCATCCCGGACTGTCACCCGAAGCCTGGTCATACAATTCGTGACGGAAGTGACATTATCAGTCCCGCCGAGATATCCGATCATCAGTTCCGTATTTTCCCTGTAACCCGCACTCATTCATCCACCTCCTTCCGGACTCCGGCAGTGTCAGGTCTGCCGCTGCATTTCGATTCTAAACCTCAGAAATTCCGGGAGCTTTCTCCTTTTATAAATGAGCAGCTCCCGGTTTTAAATAATATTATCTGTCGACCAGATCTGCCTTTCTCAGAACACAATATTCGCTGTCGCCTTCCTGATACACATCAAAAACACCGACCACAGAGATTATTTCCCCTTCGTTCGGATAATCATCCGGGTATTTGTAATCATCACTCAGCTCAAATTCCAGACCCTGTGAACAGCACGCGGCAGCATCCTTTATGATACACGCGTAGTAATTCTTTCCTGTTTCCTCATCATGCTGAACAGCGAAAGAACCATTCATTTTTACAGTTTTATCAAGATAGTCGTCCGGCTCCGTGATCATATTGTATACTTCAGAGTATACCATCGTACTTGACAAAGTTGTCAGATCAACATCAATCTTTTTATTGTCATTTTTTGTTTTATCGGTATCCTTTCCCTGAGACACGGCCGGGAATCCGGTTCCTTTTTCTGCACCTTTCCCTGATTTATCACCATTGCCGCACGCGGAAAATATTAAAGCGATACAGAAACACAGGAACAAAAAGAATATTTTTCTGATACTCATCTTTGTACACCTCCTATGAATATTCCACTGAAACAACACAGCCCGAACGCGGCCGCGTCAACCGCAACAATTGTCGAACCGACCGGTGTGCCGGCCAGAACAGAAATAAGAATCCCCGCAAAAGCACAGATCACCGACAAAACCGCGGAACAGATCGTTACCTTTTTAAAGCTGCGAAACAGCCGCATCGCAGATAATGAAGGAAATACGACCAGCGCGGATATGAGCAGCGCGCCGACAAGGTTCATTGCAAGCACAATGATCACCGCGATCACAACCGCGATCAGCAGATTATAGCGATCAGCTTTTGTCCCTGCTGCTTTTGCGAATTCTTCGTCAAAGGTCACAGCAAAGATTTTGTTGTACAGCAGAATAAAGATCAGGATAACGGCAATTGAAAGCACCGTGCACAGCCACACCTCTTTCCTGGTCAATGTCAGAATCGACGTCGATCCGAACAAAGTACTGCAGACATCACCTGAAAGATTGGATGATGTTGAGAAAATGTTCATAATAAGGTAGCCGAATGCCAGTGCGCCTACAGAGATCATAGCAATGGCCGCATCACCTTTGATTTTTGTATTCTGCCCCGAACGCAGAAGAAGTATGGCACTGATAATCGTAACCGGAAGGATCAGCATCATCTCATTTGTCAGATTCATCACCGCTGCAATGGCCATTACACCAAATGCCACATGAGACAGGCCATCACCGATAAAAGAAAATCTTTTCAGTACGAGGGTGACCCCAAGCAGCGAAGAACAAAGAGCAATAAGAACCCCGACAATCAACGCGTATTGCACAAAAGGATAATGCAGATACAAAACGAGCTTATCAGGCATGCGTTTCACCGCCCTTCTGCTGCATAAGGAAATACCTCCCGGCCTCACTTTCAATATACTGATCTCTTGTACCATAAAACACATTGGCACCAACATGAAGAATATAGCTGGCAAAGTCTACAGCAGCTGAAATATCATGAGAAATCATAATGATCGTGAGGCCTTCACGATTCAGTTCAGCGATCAGACTGTACATTTCTGCGGTCACTTTTGGATCAAGACCGGATACCGGTTCATCCAGCAGAAGAAGCTTTTTTGTGGCGCACAAAGCTCTGGCAAGAAGAACCCGCTGCTGCTGTCCCCCGGACAGCTCTCTGTAGCAGCGTTTCGACAGCGCTGATATGCCCATGCGCGCCATATTTTCCTCAGCAAGCCGTTTTTCTTCTTTGTTGTAAAAAGGCCTGAGTCCGCAGCGACCCTGACACCCGGAAAGAACGATTTCCTCCACCGATGCCGGAAAGTCCTTCTGAACAATCGTCTGCTGAGGCAGGTATCCTATTTCGGTTTTTTTCAGTCCGCCGCCGATCAGGATCTGCCCGCTGACCGGCTCCTGAAGATGAAGAAGCGTCTTCATAAGTGTGGTTTTACCGGAGCCGTTTTCACCGACAATGCACAGATAATCACCTTTATTAACAGAAAAGCTTAGTCCTGTCACAATAGTACGGGATTCATAGCCAAGCGTCAGATCCCGGATGGTAAGTAAAGCCATCAGTCTGCCTCCTTTTTCAATGCTTTTTTCAGGACGGACAGATTCTTTTCCATTACAGACAGATACGTCACTCCCTGATTAACATCTTTTGCTGTAACAGACTGCATGGAATCCATAGTCAGAATCTGCTGATCTTTTTTCTTTGTGTTCCTGATAATCGTTTCGGCAATCCTGTGATCCGTACCTTCAATAGTCATAACTGAGTGAAGCGAAAGTTCATCGACTTTTTTCGCGAGAAATGACACCGTCTCAAAACTGGCCTCCGTCTCAGCGGAACAGCCGACAAAAGCCGCATAGTAATCCAGGCCATAGTCATCTGTCAGATAACGGAAAGGAAAACGGTCTCCGAACAGGAGCGTCTTAACATCAGCGCGGGAAACCGCTTTCTGATACTGTTTATCAAGAGAATTCAGCTTCCGGACATAGTCTTTTGTATTCTTTTTATATACTTCTGCATTTTCAGGGTCGATGGACTGAAGCTTATCCGACAGGGTTCCGGCTAAGGCAGAAGCATTGCGCAGTGAAAGCCAGACATGCTCATCATATTCCGGCTTTTCCTCTTTTGTTTCTTCTTTTTCTTCTTTTTCATCCTCTTCTTCTGCTTCCATTCCTTCTACAACCTTTTCTTCTTTTGCATTATCACCCAGGATATCCAGCAGATTGACAACCACCATATTTTTATTTGAGGCCTGCTTCAGCGCATCCTTTACCCACTCATCGGATTCCCCTCCGACATAGACAAACATGTCGCAGGCAGATATTTTCTGAATATCATCAGCTGTAGGCTGATAGCTGTGAAGATCCACTCCGCTGTCAAGAAGCATTGTTACTTCTGCGTGACCGGGATTCTCGCCCAGTATGTTCAAAACCCAATCGTATTCAGGGAAAATCGTTGTGACGATATGAATTTTGTCACTGCTGTTTTCTGTTTTCTTTTTTTCTTTTTGATTTTCAACAGTGCCGCAGGCGCAGAGACAACCGATCATGAAAATTACAGCAATAATAATCGAAACAATTTTTTTCATATAACAAACCTCCATGTCTTATGATTCAGTTCACAAAAAAACAAGGGCACACTAATAACTGACTGAAACGTCATAGTTCACCCTTGATGGAGGTATTTTTCAATTATTAAGACGTACTTTGCCTGTGATAAGTGTTTCGCGGCAAAAAATAAAGGAAGTGCAGATATTCAGTGCTGTAAAAGAGATTGCCGGCAGGATCACAGCTGTCTGCGCAGGCGGTCTTCCGCCGATCTGATTCAGCGTATTTTCACATTGCTGAATATACGCACATACCGGACAGTTTTTCCCGGTACAGTCATGTTCTGCTTCTGCTGAAATATAAAACACAGAAAACAAAACAACAACCAGCATCATCATAGCTATGATGCCGGCTGTGATTCTCTTTATTACTAAAAATTTCTGATCAGTAAATGTATACTCTGCGTGTGAAATCATGGCATTCCTCTTTGGAACAATTTGAGAATCATTCTCAAATTATACCAGACAGTCACAACGTTTGTCAATAATCCGGACCCGGGACAGGAAGCGATTCTTTTGAACATATATGCAGCTCATGGCAAAAAATATCGTTTTATGCGCTGTCTCATACCGATTCCTCATAAAGCCAGTCCCATAACCGGTTTTCGTATATCGCGCACATTCTGAAAACACCACACAGTTTGTCCCTCTCAAGCGGGCTGATACCAGCGGTTTCCTTATCCAGAACATCGATCCATTTCTGATTGCCTGCAATATATTCATCGCATGTATATGCTTCGAACCAGCTTTTAAATGGTGAAACGGCAATCGCTTCCGGGTATTGTTCTGCCGCCCGTCGCCCGATGTAGGCATAAATCCAGGAACACTGAAGCAGGGCCGTCAGACCTGCGATAAGGCCTTCTTTCAGCTGCTTCCTCATGTAATCCAGATATTCGACAATTACATCTGCCTTGACGCAGGTTGAAACATCATCATCCTGAATACCGATTTTTCTCATATTGGGAAGGTGCACCCGTTCCGATTCATTCTGCGTTTCTTTTATGACACTTTGCAGGAACGACCGAAGCTCCGGATCTTCTGTATAATCCATTGTACTGTTCAGGATATCGATATAATCCAGCAGATACAGATAATCCTGCAGCATATAAGAACGAAAACGCTCTTTGTCCAGTGTCCCGAGTGCCATTTCAGTGACAAAGGGTTTTTCTGCCGCTTCCTCCCACAGACCGGCCGTCTGATCAAACAATACTTCAGAAAGCTTCATCCTTTGTCCCTCTGCTTTTCCGCGATAATTGCCACATAACCTCCGCTCTTGTATCCTTCCGTAACCTCTTCAGGTTCTTCGTTCGTATAAAGCGGATTCCTGATCAGTGTCTGCCAGAAAGAGAATTTTTCTATGCCAAGAGCCTTCAGTACATCAATTTTTTCTTCCGTAGTATGCCAGACACCGGAAGAAGCCAGCGCCAGCGGATACGGCAGCTCCGGCATCGCGTTATTCAGATATTCATGATCGTAGGTATTGAGGCTTTTGCCCAGAAGATACATGAAGCCGAAGGCGCTTTCCTTCGGAACGTCGAGGAGAATCAGTCTGCCGCCCGTCTTCAGCGCACGCAGACTCTTCTCATATACGGGCGTCAGGTCTTCCATATAGCTGGAACTCCCGTTAAAATATATAATATCATAAGTATTATCCGGCAGATCAACGTCTTCGATCATACCGTATTTAATAACATTGACGCCTCGTTTTTCGGCGATTTTTCCCATATCCTCAGAGGGCTCAATACCCTCCACATTCGTACAGTCAATATAACTCTCAAAAAGTCCGCTGCCGCAGCCGACGGAAAGGATCTTCTTTCCGGTGTAATCTCCAAGCACTTTCCTGAACAGTCTCAGCTCACTGGTAAATAAGTGCTCGTTTTTCATGAACCACTCGTCATACTGAGCAGCATATCCGTCAAATTTCTGTTTCTTTTCTGTACTCATTTTACGCCTCCTCTGCAATCATAAAATTGTGTGCCAGCGGTCCGGAACCTTTTCCGAGATCCAGTTCTGCCGCCAAAGCTCCTGACAGATACTCCTTGGCACGTTCCACTGATTCTGCAAGACTGCAGCCTTTTGCAAGATTGGAGGCGATTGCACTCGAGAGAGTACAGCCCGTACCGTGCGTATTAGGGTTATCAATTCTCCGGCCTTTGAACCAGACCGGCTGATCCTGATTACTGCCAAACAGAACATCATTGGCATCATTGATACTGTGTCCGCCTTTGACAAGGGCTGCACAGCCGTATTGACTGAACAGCTGCCGCGCGGCTTTCTCCATGCCGGCTTCGTCCTTTATGACCAGCCCGGTAAGGATTTCTGCTTCAGGGATATTCGGTGTGATCACAGTTGCCAGAGGCAGCAACCTGGCCTCCAGTACTTCAATGGCCGCTTCTGTAATCAGACGCGAGCCGCTGGTAGCGACCATCACAGGATCCACCACAATATTCACAGCTTCATAATGCTCCAGTCTGTCTGCGATGACCTCAATGAGATCGGTTGAGGAGACCATCCCGATTTTGACCGCGTCAGGAAAAATGTCCTCAAATACCGCATCCAGCTGTTTCCCGAGGAATTCGGGCGATGCTTCAAGTATTCCTGTTACGCCGGTCGTATTTTGCGCGGTGAGCGCTGTTACAGCACTCATCGCGTATACCCCATTCATCGTCATCGTTTTGATGTCTGCCTGAATACCGGCGCCTCCGCTGGAATCTGATCCGGCG
>ONJN01000099.1 GCA_900318155.1 uncultured Eubacteriales bacterium | reverse complement strand
TGCCGTTATACTGGACAGAACGTCTGGCATGGAAACCGGCTTTTTGAAAGATCTTCGCGACTTCCCGTTCTCCGCGCTTGCCTTTGTCTCGAGATCGTTTGCCGCGTTTTGAGAGCTGTTCTTTACAATTTACATCTGTTTCCTGAAGCATTGCGCAGTGCCTCCATAAAATACCGTGCTATTTGAACTTATAAATTAATGAGTAGCAATAACCAGATTTTTATGTTTTTCTGGATTTTAACGGATCCCTTATTTATTCAAAAGGGCACTCATACTCGGGATCATCAAAATCGTCTACATCTGATCCCCCATAAATATCCTGCAGATGGTCTATATACGCATGTAAAACGCAACTAGCGGTTGTAAATGATTCGCTATCTTCAGTCAGGTCTGCACCTGCAGCTGACAGATCGTAGATGATTTCTCCGAGTTCTCGAACGATTTCATCTTTTGTGCGTTCACATTTATTCAGCGAAGCAAGCCTCTCTTTTGCGTCATTTAAAAACCAATCGACATTGTATACTATTCCATCGTCCTCAGGTTCCTCCGCCAAGTACTCATCCTGCTGTCTTTTCCAGTCCAGGTATTCCAAATAATAGTGGAGCTCTTCATGTGCGGATACTTCTGTGCAGATTTTTTCCGTCTCCCGATTTTCACTACGATTCTCATTGATCATTTGACCAAACTCCTTCTTTTCAATCCTCTAGATCTACTTGATAAATGTTCTAAGGAACACTATCAGGCTGACTTTTTCATACCAGTCATCGACTTGGTGTCTTTATGTGCACCTGTTCTTCCTGCTTTTTTATGGTGAGTATGCATGAAAGGGCTTTTCTTTTGGATTATTGTTACATCTAAACATTAATGGCGACTATAAGCTGTCTCCTCTGCCTGCATTCCCCGCCCGATAAGGGCCCTCGATGTTACACGGTGGCGGAAATCCATCGGTTTTAACCATCAAGGTGGATTCTTGCGGATGGCCCGGGGCTCACAATGTCTATCACGCGGTCGGTATCGAGTCTGATCGCTGTCTCTTCGACTTCGATGACTATCCCACATGCCAGAAAAGATATGTAAGTTCCTTGGCCTGCTTTTTAATGTTTTCCCGTACAAGTTGCCAAGGTTGCCAAAGTTTCCACAATCAGGCTAAACACTATTGAATAGCATTATTCCTATTGACAGTACAATTCATAAAAGTGTTTATATTAATGGCAACTATGGCAACTACCAGTCAAAAAGCCTTTAAATACGCGGTTTATTGTGGTTGCCATAAAGGTTGCCATAGTTGAAAAACAGCCTCCATGGCAACCTTTCCCATTATGAAAACGGCAGTTCAAGGTCGTCGTCCACAGATTCAAACCCATCCGCACACGTATCTGTAACCGGCTTCGGAACATCTTTGGCAACCGACTTGGCAACTCTGCGCCATGCCCGTTGTGATCCGTACTTTGGAAACTTTTTCTTCTCACATCCGGAAACACTACAGTACTTTTCCCATCCGTCTATCTGTAAATTCATGATGTCAGAGATCTCCCGCAGCTCGTACTTCTGGGGCTGACGGTTTGAATAATCGTCTTTTGATCCAAAAATACCGTCCCATATCATCCGGCTACAGACAACATCCTCTTTACACGTATCCAACCACTCCTGAATCATCCCAACTCTTGTATCCTCTGGTGTCGCAGCCTTCTGCAACTTATCCAGATGATCGAGCATTTTCTTATCAAGAACTAGAGAAAAACCGTTCATCCTACCTTTATACATAGCTTCCGCATAGCATTGACGGATATAATCACGAGTCTCTGCCTCGTCATCCAACGGGTGACGCTCCGCGTTCTTTACTCCATCACAGATTATTGGTAGAAAACGCCTGTTTCCGGTCTTATCCTCCGGCAGGAACTGTGATTTGTTCGTCGTCCCAATAAATATGCATTGCCTAGGATGATTCTCCGCGAAAATACCATAGGGCTCTCGATAGTCCTGACTCTGTCGGGTTATAAATGCCTTGATTGTCTCCACGTCGGAAGCTTTCCGGACTGCCAGCATCTCACCAAGCTCGATGATCCACTTACCGCGCATCAGTTCGTAAGTACTTTTGCTATCGCTAATACTCCCGACACTGTCTGTAAACCACTCATCGGTAAGAGCCAGAAAGCGGCACATGCTACTCTTTCCGGTTCCCTGTTTTGTGTCAGCCAAAATGATGCAATAGTCAAATTTGCAACCGGGATTAAAAACTCGTTGGATAGCACCGTTGAACAGTAACTGTGTAACCGCTGTGGTATAATCGGATCTTTCGGCTCCAAGATATCGTGGGAACAGTTCATTAATCCGTTCTACTCCATCCCATTTCAGTCCATTCAGATAATCCCTTATTGGATGATACGGATTGTCGCATGCGACCTTTAATATAGCGGCCTTAAGATTCTTCTCGTTTCCAATCCCGTATCTGCTGTCGATGAAATAACGCAGGTTAACCATGTCGTTATCTCTAATCGGATGCGCCTTTACGTCCCAATAGAACCCTTCTACCATTTGCCTGCCGTCTAACATGTTGAACCTGATCCGTCCTGCGAGATAAGCATCTTTACCGATTACATGTACGTAGTTAACAAACGAGCTCGCTAAAACCCTGCCCTTTTTGTCCTTGACCAGATTGAGTGGGCCAGTTTTCGTACTGCTTAACTTGAAGGCCTCCTGTTCGGTCAGTTCTAAGGGGCGTGACCCTACCGGTATTGGCAATATCGGATTTTCATTATCCATTGTGGCTATTTTTTCTTTTTGATCCTGGTCTACAATTCTGTTTTCTTCCATAGCTGGTCTCCTTTTCTTATTTCCATTGGAATTTATTTTTCGAAAGGAGTATGAAAGAAATTCAGAAAATTAATTTTTTCTGGGAAATCAAATATCCCCAATATAAATAGTGAAAACCGTGATATTTTTTGTTCAATATGCACAAATAATGATAACTGTAATTACAATCAGCAAGAATATACATCTCCTTAAAACGTCCTCACGGGCTTTCGCGGCTTTCGCTTCTTCCCTAGTGGCGTCAATCTGGCTACGATAGTAGCTGGAGAGCTTCCGTATCTCTGCCTCATGCTCCTGTCTTTGTCGGGCGACTTTCCTCTCAGCGCCGTTCCGCATGATCAGCAGCTCCATTCTTGCCCGACGTACGGCCTCGATACAGCCAATGTCCACCTCATCCCGAAGCCTATCGGTCTCGTCCTCCAGATCGCTTATAGTCTGCTCTGTCTCCTTCAGCCGACATTCCTGTGTAGCATGCTCGCTTCTGAGAGCGGCGTTCTCTCGCTCGAGCTGCTGATTTTCCGCTATGAGTGTCTGATTGAGTTTCTGCGTCTCGGAGAGCTCGTCTTTCAGATTGGCTATCACGGACTGCAATTCTTGCGTC
>ONJN01000098.1 GCA_900318155.1 uncultured Eubacteriales bacterium | reverse complement strand
CAACAACAGGCAGCGTGCAACTTCAAGTATTAACCTTATACGTTTTGTCTCCTGCAATAATGTAAATGGAGTGACGAAAATGTCTGAAGCAAGAATTAACCTGGCTCAGCGGACTGCTCAGATTCTGAGCGACCGCATTAAAAATGATGTATATAAACGCGGTGATAAACTGCCAAACGAGAATGAGCTTTCCGCTGAACTGGGCGTCAGCCGCACGACACTGCGGGAAGCGATCCGGACACTTGTGGCCGATGGAGTTCTTCAGGTTTACAGGGGCAAAGGAACTTTTGTCTCGGACCAGATCGATCAGTACGCCGATCTGGAGCCGGCAGACGGGCTTTTCCATGAGAAGAAGGTCACGCTGCGCGATCTTTATGAGGCACGCCTGATTTTTGAGCCGGCGGCTGCAGCACTTGCCTGCCAGCGGGCGACCGATGAGGAGATCCGGAAGATTCTGGAGCTCGGTGAGAAGACGCAGAATCAGTTTGCCAAGGACGCCATGGACGACAAAATCATCGAGTGTGAAATCGCTTTTCACGATGCTTTGATCGAGGCCTCCCATAACCGGTTTTTCAGCTATTTCCTGCCGGTCATCAACCAGACAATCAAAAAAACCTTTGAGCTCGATTTCAAATGGGACCTGGTTGCTGAAGGCGCATACAATGATAATATTCTGATCATGGACTTTTTACAGAAGCGCGATGTGGAAGCCATGAGGAGCATCATGACCATCCATCTTCGCCGCGCCGTATGGACGGAGCAGCTGGACCTGCACGAGAAATAAGGTTCCGCGAGGAAGCATTCTGCACATAAAACGCGATTCAGCGACAGACACATAGCGAACGAATCGCCGCCTCATTATTCGCCGGATCTCCTTTGGCGGCATCCCGAAATATTTCTCAAATATTTTTAAAAAACTATTGACATAGCAGTCAGACAAGTCTATTATGTTGTCATACAAAGAAACATCATACAAGAAAAGTCAATTGTATGACAACTAACAGCAACGTTAATTATTTTGCTATTTATTTTTCAGGAGGAAATTAAAATGAACAGCTATGAAAATAACAAAATCTTTTATGAAGCCGATTGTGATCTTTCACTTCTTGACGGGCAGAAAATCGCCATCATCGGATACGGAAGCCAGGGCCACGCTCATGCGCTGAACCTTCAGGAATCCGGATGCGACGTCGTTGTCGGTCTGTATGAAGGATCCAAGTCCTGGGCAAAGGCTGAGAGCCAGGGACTGAAGGTTTTGACAGCAGCAGAAGCAGCGAAGCAGGCTGACGTCATCATGATCCTGATCAATGACGAAAAACAGGCAGATATGTACTACAAGGATATCGCGCCTAATCTTGAAGCCGGCAATATGCTGATGTTTGCTCACGGATTCAATGTTCACTATGGACTGATCGTTCCGCCGGAAGACGTTGACGTAACGATGATCGCGCCGAAGGCACCTGGTCATACTGTACGTTCAGAATATCTGGAAGGAAAAGGAACTCCGATGCTCGTAGCTGTTAAGCAGGATGCAACCGGCAAGGCTCAGGACAGAGCACTGGCTTATGCGGCCGGTCTCGGCGGAGCAAGAGCGGGAGTCCTGGAGACTACATTCAAGACTGAAACAGAAACAGACCTCTTTGGTGAGCAGGCAGTACTCTGCGGCGGTGTCTGCGCTCTGATGCAGGCTGGTTTTGAGACTCTCGTTGAAGCGGGCTATGACCCAAGAAACGCTTATTTCGAATGCGTTCATGAAATGAAGCTGATCGTAGACCTGATTTATCAGAGTGGTTTTGCCGGAATGCGTTATTCCATCTCCAATACTGCCGAATTTGGTGATTACATTACCGGACCTAAGATCATCACAGATGAAACAAGAAAGACGATGAAGAAGATCCTGAGTGATATTCAGGACGGAACATTTGCAAGAGGATTCCTTGACGACATGAAGGGTGGAATGATTCACTTCAAGATGATGCGTCAGCTGGCTACGGAGCATCCGGCCGAAACAGTCGGCAAAGATATCAGAAGCCTCTACAGCTGGAACAACGAAGAGGATATGCTCATCAACAATTAATCTATTCAGGCCGCTATTTATAAAGGCTGCTATTTATAAAAACAGAATCATGAAACAGGATTGTTGCGCAGCGGCAGTCCTGTTTTTTATCTCTCGCGCGTGCAATTCTTACAGAACAGCATTTCCATACTAACAAAAACCCGTTTCTGAACATCATGTCCAGAAACGGGTTTTTATTCATTATTTTTATCCGGTTTATCCTGTCCGGACGCTCTGTGAAATACTACCCGGCAGTCAGTTATTTCTTTGCCGCATCAGCCTGCTGTGCGGCAACCTCTGCAGCAAAGTCATCGCTTCTCTTCTCGAGACCTTCGCCGACTTCATAACGAACCATCTCTGTAACCGCCATCTCTTTTCCAAGATCCTTAGCGGATTCCGCCACGTACTGCGCAACAGTCAGATCACCGTTCTTTACGAACTTCTGGTCAAGCAGGCAGACTTCCTTCAGAACCTTCTTGATCTTGCCCGGAACGATTTTCTCAATCAGCTTCTCATCTTTTCCTTCATTAAGGAGCTGCTCACGCGCAATCTTCTTCTCGTTCTCGATGAAAGCCAGATCAGCTTCATCTTCCGTTACATATTTAGGAGACATGGACGCAACCTGCATCGCAACGTCCTTGCCAGTAACATTGATTTCATCAGCCGCAGCATCCGTCTTGATTCCTACGATAACACCGATGGATCCGCCACCGTGAATATATCCTGTATAAACAGTCCCCGGTGTGTCAAGTTTCTCAAATCTTCTGATGCTGAGCTTCTCGCCGATCTTTGCAGTCTTCTGTACAAGTGCGTCGTTAACAGTGCCTTCTCCTTCAAACGGCATTTCCATAAATGCGTCAATATTATTATTGTCCGCTGTCAGCGCGATTTCAGCCAGTTTTTCTACGAAATCGATGAATTCCTGGTTCTTGGCGACAAAGTCTGTCTCTGAATTAACTTCAATGACAACTGCCTGACTGCGGTCATCTGAGAAAGCCAGTCTTACAAGACCTTCTGCTGCAATTCGGTCAGCCTTCTTGGCCGCCTTGGAGAGTCCTTTTTCACGAAGAACGTCAATCGCCTCATCGACGTTTCCATTTGTCTCTTCCAATGCCTTCTTGCAGTCCATCATACCCGCGCCGGTCTTATCTCTCAGCTCTTTTACCAGTTTTGCAGATACACTCATTGTTATTTCCTCCCGAAATATTTATTTTTTGTATAAAAGCCGATGATTACTCAGCCTTATCTTCTGATTCTTCAGCGATCTCTTCAATACTCTTTTCTTCCGCCGGAGTTTCTGCAACCGCGTTTGCCGCTTCTGCTTCTTCTCCCTCGTCAAAACTCTCACCCTGATGTCCTTCAATAACAGCGTCTGCCATCTTGGATGAAAGCAGCTTAACGGCTCTGATCGCGTCATCATTAGCCGGAATGATATAATCCACATCGTCCGGGTCACAGTTTGTATCAACAACGCCTACAATCGGAATTCCGAGGATTCTCGCTTCATGAACAGCGATCTTCTCTTTCTTCGGATCCACAATAAACATTGCTGCCGGCATACCCTTCATATCTCTGATACCGCCAAGGTTCTTCTGCAGTTTGTCATGCTCCTGTCTGAGCTTGATAACTTCCTTCTTGGACAGCTTTTCAAAGGTGCCGTCTTCTTCCATCGTTTCAATCTCGTTCAGTCTTGCGATTCTTTTGGAAATGGTCTTATGATTTGTCAGCATTCCGCCGAGCCATCTTTCACATACGTAATACTGGCCGCATCTCTTCGCCTCATCCTCGATCGCGTGCTGTGCCTGTTTCTTGGTTCCGACAAAAAGAACAGGTCTTCCGGATTCTGCGACTTCCTTAATGAAGTTGTACGCCTCATCGATCTTCTTTACTGTTTTCTGCAGGTCAATAATATAGATTCCATTTCTTTCCGTGAAAATGTACGGAGCCATCTTCGGATTCCATCTTCTTGTCTGATGTCCGAAATGAACACCTGCTTCAAGTAACTGTTTCATTGAAACTACTGCCATTTTAATTCCTCCTGGTTTTTCTTCCACCCGGTCTTTTTCCGCTTCAAACCACTTCTGCGGCACCACAAGCAGATACCCGGATGTGTTAATTTCTGTCCGAAAAACGAACGGAATTATTATACCTCATCTCCTTGATCAATTCAAGTCTTTTCATCACCGAGCGGTGTAAAACTGTTTTTCATACTTCAGTTCAGTTTTTCCTGTCCTCGTTTCCCGTCACGCAGATACCGGTTAAAAGTCTGTCTCGTTCTTATGAATACATCACGGCTCAGATTAAAATCATGGCCGTTTATAAAGGAAACAGTTCCCTGCGCCATAAGTCTCACTTTATCAAAATTGATCACGCATCCGTTCATACAGAAATAAAACCGCTCGTCGAGATATTCCCTGATGTTATCCATCTTTTCATACATCTCATACGTATCCTCATCGGAATAAAAGATCAGTTTACGGTTATTTCTCAGAATCATAACCGTGTCATCCAGTTCAAGCCTCAGACTGAGGTTTCTGGTAATAATCGGTATAAATCCTTCCCTTTCCAAAGTTTCCATCATAACTAACCTCTGAATTCTAAAAATAAATCCTCAATAAAACATTCTGTCTATCCGACATAAGAATCCTACCACAGAATCACTTTTTCGTGATGTATACACTTAGTCATATACGAACACTTCGTGACCACTTTATCGTGCCTGCACCATCCTCTTCCAGTCACAGGGCGAGTGTTTCTACTTGCGCGGTTCTTACAAAGGGGAGTTATTTTCTTTTTTACAACATATTTCGGGGTTCTTTTTTATCTTTTCAAAAACTCCTGAGATCCTGGATATTTATTCAATATGGAAACAGTCATTTACCAGGTTTTTTATATCAATTCGTCCCAAAACCGCACGATGATATAAAACCTCGTTGTTGAAGGAATAATTATTAACGAAAATGTATAAAACAAGGAGAAATCAGCCACTTTCCGCACTTGAGTACAGAAAAAAGGCTGATTTCTTCGCATTAATATTCATCTGGATTAAATAATATAAATCCTTTATTTCTTTTTTATTATTTTTGCCAGTTTGATATAAAATTAGTGGCAAAACGGTCTCCTTCGATACTAATCATCCCGGCCGCCCCGCCGGTTCATCTACGTCCATCAGATTCGTTTCCCGCCCCGCCGGCACTTTCCCGATCCGATTCCAAAGCGTCCGCCGGCACTTTCCCGATCCGATTCCAAAACGCCAACCGGTTCTATTCCCAGTCCTCTGCCGGATCATCGACCGCTTCCGCTTCCGGTTCATCCTCAGCTCCGGTCTCCGTAGCCTCAACTTCATATTCTTCAGCTTTCGCCGGTTCATCCTCATGACAACCGATCAGATCCTCATAAATCTCCTGCGCCGCAATCGAAACCGGTCTCTTTGACGGGGCATCCTCCGTCAGCGCCGGCTTTCCGTCGATCAGATCACGCGACCGTTTAGATGCCAGAATGCACAGCGCATATCCGCTGGAAGTTTTCTTTTTCAGTTCATTGATCGATGGATAAAGCATTAATCGAGTTCCTCCTTATATCTTTCCACAAGTCTTCTGCATACATCTTCCGTAGCTCTGCTGTGCTCGGCCTTCATAACTGCTTCCGCCGCTCTGACCGCGTCATCAAGCACATCATTAATAATGCAGTAATCATATTGATCCATAACAGACATTTCCTTCAATGTCTCAGAGAGTCGCATATTGATCGCCTCTTCTGTTTCCGTGTGCCGGTCCGTCAGTCTTTTTCTTAACACTTCCATCGACGGCGGCAACACAAAAATCAAAACAGCATCGGAATACGCTTTCTTTACATTCAGCGCGCCCTGAATGTCGATCTCCAGAATCACGTCCGTACCAGCTTCCAGCTTCTCCATGACGTATTCCTTCGGCGTTCCGTAATAATTCCCGTAAACTTGAGCATATTCCAGAAAACCGCCCTCTTCAATTTTTTCCCTGAAATTCTCTTTGTCCGTAAAGAAATAACTGACACCTTCCGTCTCACCTTCGCGCGGCACGCGGGTTGTCATCGACACAGAGAGCGTTATCTCCGACGGATCGCTGTCTTCCAGAATCCTTTTGCAGATCGTCCCTTTGCCGGCTCCGGACGGCCCGGATATGACAAAGAGTCTACCGGTATGTCTTTGTCTGTCAGAACTCATTTTATCCCTCTCCTGTCTTTCTGCCTATTTGGAATCGGCAGATTATCTCCAGTTCTTTAACCATAAATTATACTATTGCGTCAGACTATTTTCAATATACTGCGTCCGCTTTTATTCTATACTGCTTATTCCGCTTATTCAATATTCTGTACCTGTTCACGGATCTTCTCAACTTCCGCTTTTATCTGCAGCATAAGGTTGGTTATTTCAAGATCGTTGGCCTTTGAGCCGATTGTATTGGCTTCGCGGTTCATTTCCTGTACGAGAAAATCCAGTTTTTTCCCTTTGACCTCACTGTCCTCGCTGATGATGACTGCCATCTGGTCCATGTGACTCTTCAAACGGGTCAGTTCCTCCGTGATACTGCATTTATCCGCAAAAACAGCCACTTCTACGGCAAGGCGATCGGCCGCGATTTCCGCGCCGGTTCCTTCCAGCAGTTCATCGATCCGCACCAGCAGCTTTTCCTTATACTCCTTCGGCACATCATCCGAACGCTCCTCGATCCGAGAAACCAGATCCTTGATCAGTTCTCCGCGCATCAGCAGGTCTTCTGCCAGCTTTTCGCCCTCCACAGCCCGCATTTTCTCAATATTTTCTGCGGCCTCTCTCACTGCGGACAAAAGGCATTCTGTCATTTCAGCCTCGTCGTCGACTTCCGGGATCTGTCTCATAACCTCCGGAAGATTCGCGACCAGCTGAATATCCAGCTCTCCTTTGATTGAATACTCCTCCCGCAGTGCCTGCAGATTCTGCAGATACTGCTCAACAACCGGCCGGTTCAGTGATATTTTAACATCGCTTTCACCAATGTTTTCAATCTGAATCGAACAATCTACTTTCCCTCTTCGGATGTATTCCCGAATGCATTTTTTCAGCTTATCCTGCGCGAACTGGTATCTTCTCGGCATTTTGATCGAAATGTCGTTGTATCTGTGATTGACAGATCTGATCTCCGCCGTAATGTTTCTTTTGCTGTCGCCGTATTCTCCGCGTCCGAATCCGGTCATGCTTTTGATCATCTGAATTCCTCCTGTCTCCGCAGCAGCGCCGGACAAAGGCCAATCCCGCCCGGACTGCCGGATTTATTCTATCACATCGCTCTTTCCTTTACAATGAAAGAGTATTGTATATCTGCCCGCGTCAATCTATAATTGTATAGAAACAATATCAGAAAGAGGTTACATGAATGGCTTTTGACGGGATCATGACCGCGGCGGTGGTCCGCGAGCTGAAGGAGAATATTCTCCTCGGAAAAATTGACAAAATATATCAGCCTGAACCGGACGAACTGGTTTTAAACATCTATACAAAAAACGGAGTGCGCCGTCTTTACTCGACGGTGAACAGCGCGGCTGCCTCAGTCCGCTTTGTCGATAAGAACCCGGTCAACCCGCCGGCTCCGCTGAATTTCTGTATGCTGATGCGCAAACAGCTGCTCGGCGGCCGAATCGTTGCCGTGGAACAGAAAGACTCGGAGAGAATCATCGAGATTTTCATTGAAACGATGAATGAACTGGAATTTACGGTCTCCAGGAAACTGATCTTTGAGATGATGGGACGGCACAGCAACATTATCCTGGTTGATTACGAAAGCGGCAAAATCGTTGACAGCATCAAACACGTTTCCATCGATGTCAACCGGGCACGCCAGCTTCTGCCAGGCAAGAAATATGAATATCCGCCGGCGCAGGATAAAAAACCTTTTAAAGAGGCTTCTCCTGATGATCTGGACAATGCCGGAGACAACGGCAAAGCGATCCTCGCCTCGATCGGCGGCATCTCGCCGGCCTTCGCGCGGGAACTGGCGCTGAATAACAAACGCTTCGACTATCTCCGCAGCGTAATGGACCGCATCGCGGAAAAGGATTTTTACCCGGTCGTATACATCGACGATAATAACACGCCGCGCGAGTTTTATTGCGTTCCGCTCACGGAATACGAAGAAACCTGTGAGCCCCTGCTTTTTGATTCTTTAAGCGGGATGCTCGGCTATTATTATGAAAACCGGGATGTTACCAACCGGGTCCGCCAGAAATCGCACAACCTGGTAAAATCAGTCTCAGCCAGACTGGATAAGCTGTACCTGAAAAAACAGCGCCTGCTGGAGGATCTCCTGAAGGCGGAGAATTCGGAAGATCTGCGGCTGTACGGCGAGCTTTTGACCGCCAACATCCATCGAATGAAGACAGGAATGAAAGAAATCACCGTCACAAACTATTACGATGGAACCAGCGTCACAATTCCGCTCGATCCGCGTTTCCCGCCGAATAAAAACGCACAGAATTATTTTAAGCGCTACGGAAAGATGAAAACGGCAATCAAAGAAAAGAATGTCCAGCTCGAAGAAACCGGCCAGAATATAGACTATCTGGAATCAGTGCTGACGTATCTCAACAATACGGATAAAATCAATGAAATCGATGAACTGAGAACGGAACTTGAAGAGCAGGGCTTTGTCCGCGCACGGAAACAGTCAAAACGCAAAAAGAAAAAATTCAGACCTTCGCCGATAAAATACAGAACAAGCGACGGCTTTGAAGTGCTGGTCGGACGCAACAATAAAGAAAATGATTATCTGACTACGCAGCTGGCCGCCAAAACGGATCTCTGGCTGCACACCAAGGACATCCCGGGTTCCCACGTCATTGTGCGGCTCGGACGCAGCGAAGCGACGGAAACCACGATTTTTGAGGCTGCAGGAATCGCCGCTTACCACAGCAAAGCCCGCGCGTCGGAAAACGTCCCCGTCGACTATGTCAAAATCCGTCACGTAAAAAAACCAGCCGGTGCTAAGCCCGGCATGGTCATATTTACCGATAACAGAACGGTGTATGTGAATCCGGCGCTCCCGCCGGCAGACGATTCTGAACGTGCGGCGGACGATTAAGCCACCGACAGACGATTAGGCCACCGACAAACGATTAAAACAGACGGGGCGTCTTTCGAATATTCTCAGGGCGTCCTCTGCAAAATTTATATCGTTAGTTGTACATTTTCATATGATCCGGCATGTTCGCCTGCCGCGTCTTCATACGATCAATAATATCCTGTTTTTCCAGATTATTTATTCGATCACGAATCGCGAGCATACGCCGGTCGGTTTCCGCAATTGTATCGGCACAGCCTTTCAGGTCAGCCGTGATTTGATTCACAACCTCGTCTGAGAGGCCTTTTTTATACTTTATACGGTGTTCCAGACTCGCCCAGAAATCCATCGCGACCGTCCGGATCTGCACCTCAACACGCATCGGACATTTTTCATTGGAGAAAAACACCGGGATCTCAACAATCATGTGGTAACTCCGATAGCCGTTCGGCTTCGGGTTGTTAATATAGTCTTTGACCTCGACCAGCACGACATCGTCCTGCTGGACCAGCATTTTGGCCACCTTGTAAATATCGTCAATAAACGCGCAGATCACACGGACGCCGGCTACGTCATTCAGATTCTCTTCGATCGAAGCCAGCGTAATCTCATTGCCCTGGCGAATAAGCTTTTCATAAATGCTCGCCGGCTTTTTCCTCCTGGAAATAATCGACGAAATAGGACTTGAGTCTCTAGTCAATGCAAGTTCATCGTTCAGGATTTCCAGTTTGGTGCGTACTTCCCGGATCGCAGATTCATACCGCATCATCAGAACATCAAAATTCTCCAGCTGCTTCAGGATTTCTTCCGGATGATCCGGATTGACTTTTTCCATAAGTTCCTTTGTTACCTGATTGAACTGCGGTTGTGCGTCAACATTCATTTCTCTGATTCCCCCTGACAAAAAACTGAAAATAATCCAAATGAAAAAGTCTATACTATAATTATTATACCATCAAATCGGATTGCAATCAGTATTTTTACCTTAAATTTATATTCCCATCGCCTTCAATTCCTTGATCAGGAACACCTCTGGTTCCTGCTTGTCCGGAAGCTGAAACATATATTTCGATACGAACAGATTCTCATTCATGCCGTTTAAAACATACTGCAGCGAGTCCGCCATTTTCGATTTTCTCCAGCAACAATTCCGGCTTTTTGCTGATTTCTGCTCTAAAATAGAGTTTCGTATCTATCTGTCTACGCAGTTCCCGGACACTCCAT
>ONJN01000097.1 GCA_900318155.1 uncultured Eubacteriales bacterium | reverse complement strand
CCAGATGTGAACACAATGTACGCGGATCTTTCGGGATCGGTGTCTGCATCCTGCGCATCGGTCACATCGATTCCGGCCAGATCCTTGATCGTATAGAAAAGAATCTGAGAGTGTGTAAGAATCTGGTCGGCGATTACCTGCTGAACGAATTCGCTGTAATGTGGCTCGGTCAGCAGCAATTCTGACTTTGAGTTTTTCAAAATTTTTTTGCTGCGGGCTGAAACTGCGGCTCCGTCGATCGGAACGTATGTCATGCCCGCTTTCAGAATGCCGAGCATGTATATAAACCGGAAGAAGGAATCATGTTCGGCAAGGATCGCGACATTTGCGGTGGGCTTTTGCCCGAGCATCCGGATCAGAATGTCCCGGATAATGTCGGAATAGTGATCCAGCTGTTGATAGGACAGCGTCTGATCGTATCTGCGCAGCGCGGTGTTGGTGTAAAACTTATTCACGGTTTCCGAAAAAAGTTTCTGCAGAGAATCGGTTTTCTTCATATTTTATGACCACCTTTCGGTGCTTTTTGATCTAATGGATTGAAAGATGTCGCGCAGCAGCGGACGGCTTTCACGGAACAGATAAAAATGATCGCCCGCAAAGCATTTGCAGCGAAAGCCGCCGTTTGTCATTTTTCCCCATATGTTCATCATTTTTTCATTGACGAGTTTGTCGCAGTCAGAGTAATATGCGCAGATCGGTGTGCTGATTTTTTCTGAACGGTTCATTGTGTATTTCTGCAGCATGACAAAGTCGGCCCGTATAATGCGCATAAACAGCTGATAAAATCGCGGAAACACCTTCAACGTTTCAAGCTCTTCGCCGGCACCGTACCGCGATACAAGTTCAAACAGCTGTGTGTCGGTCATTGCGGAAACAGAGGGAAGATTCTGCATACTGACCAGGTCCGTAGACGAAATAAAACAGATCATCGGAGGGATCCCCCGGTGTTCCAGTTCCTTTGTGACTTCAAATGCCATGGAGCCGCCCATGCTGTGACCGAAGACGGAGAAGGGCATTTTATCGCTGCTGAATTCCGCTATGTTTTTGGCGATCTCTGACGCGAGAGAAGTAAAATCCTGAGCGAAAGGTTCGCGGATCCGGCTTTCTCTGCCGGGGATCTGTATCGGAACGATCTCCGCGTTATCCGGCGTGCATCTTTTCCAGGCCGCGTATTTGCTCGCGGCTCCACCGGCATAGGGCAGGCAGAACAGCCGGTGCACACAGTCCTGTTTCCTTGTGTAATTATTGATCCATTTATTCATTGTTTTTCTCAGCCACCTTTTCTTCTATATACTTTCCAAGATCACTGATTTTTATCATATCGACAATATCGTCTTCGGATATTTCGATCTCATAACGTTCCTCCAGCTCGCAGCACATTTCGATCACGCTGTACGACTGAAGCCCGAGGTCTTCGACAAAGGCTGATTCTTCACTGATTTCCGCGGGATCGATGCCGTAGTATTCCGCCAGGAACTGAATGATTTCCTGATTCATATTATTTCCTTTTGAATTCTATTGTTTGCGTTAATGGATGGGGCGGCGCAGAAAGATTTCGCGCCGCGCGTATGGTTAGTCGACCGATTTCAGTGCTTCGGTCATCACAATTTTGTTTACTTTATGGCAGATAAACAGGTTGATCAGAACTGCGCAGAGAATAACGAATACGGAAAGCAGAATAAAATGAATCGGCTCCAGCGTCATTCGCCATTCGAGTGAATCGAAGGATACGACATTAATAAAGGCTTTCAGGAATGCGAAGCCTACAGGGATGCCGATCAGCCATCCCGGGATCGATACCAGCATGCAGTCGGTCATGACGATGCTCCTGATTTCATTGCTAGTATATCCCATGACCTTCATGGTGGCGTACTCTCTGTACCGTTCGTCATAATTCATCATACCCAGATTGTAAAGAATAACGATGCTCAGGAAGAAGGACGCAATGATCAGAAGCTTAATCACGGTATAACAGCTTTCCGAAAGGTCATTGATATTCGATTTCTGTACTCTGATTGTTGTGAATTCTCGGATCGCGTCGCTGTCTTTTATTGCCTTGTGTCCGTCCTTATTCATCATGATCGTGAGTGGAACATATTTCTCGCCCATGTTTTTCCAGCTTTTCTTTGAGAGATAAATCCCCTGAGGCATTCTGACTGAGGTGATCTTTACCACTTTTTCCTTAAAATCT
>ONJN01000092.1 GCA_900318155.1 uncultured Eubacteriales bacterium | reverse complement strand
ATCGCTTCTTTTTTATTCCAAAAATGTATTGCGATTGTATATACAACATTGATTACGGCACCGAGTTAAATACGTCTATTTAGTCCGGAAGAGCAAAAAAACTCAATTCCGGACAAAAAATCTGTCACGAGCCAAATATTTCAATGTATAATCATGCAATATCCAGAAAATGACAACGCGAAAGTTGCGCCGACATGAAAAGCGCGCTAATAAGCGCTCAAAACGTTGAAATCACGGTACTCCCAGATATTTGGACAGACAATTAAAAAAAATGATGCGATCAGCGTGTCCTTTTTTGTACAAAAGTACAAAATCCGCTGATCGCTTCTTTATATCCAGACATTTGTACAGATATTCTAAAAAAACGACCACACCACTGCATGGCCGTTATTTCCTTAATATGGTCGTCTTTTCCTTTTGCCGCCGGACACACGGTCCCAGTCGATTAACCTCGGCGGCCGGTGCCCCATTGCTCTCTCCAGACCCGCCAGTCAGACGACGCTTATCCCAGCCGGAAGTCAAACACCAGATGCACAGACCCTGCGGTTACACGCCGGACATCAACCCTGCTCTCTTCAAGCTCGGCCGAGCCCAGAGAAGTGACTCCCTGCCAGTTCCATCGGCTACAGCCTGACACCAAAAACGGTTTCGGCTGACGAGCTTCTGGTTTCCCGATCCTGGCAAGAGCCCGCCGGAGACCAGTTCCCCTGTGCCCTCTGAATACCGTCCTGACGATTATCGCTTTGCCCCCGGCCCGCACGGAACCGCTCACAGATACCACCGCCCGTATCCGGCCCGCACGGGACTGCTCCAGCTATCATCGTTCCGAATCCGGCTCGCCCAGGATCATGTCGAGGTGCTGCCTGTACATTGCGTAATCTTCATTGTTGTGCACGCAAAACGCAACCTTCATACCATAATCATCGTTCATATTCAACCATTCCAGAACCGCGTCAATCGCCACCGGACAGGCTTCTTCCTTTGGGTACCCGAAAACGCCGGTCGAAATCGCCGGAAACGCAATCGCATGTATATCGTTCTGAGCCGCGAGATCCAGTGAATTCCAGTAACAGTCAAAAAGCTGTGACTCATCCTTCAGCGTTCCGGAATAAATTGGTCCAACCGTATGAATAACATAGTCCGCCGGCAAATTATAACCCTTTGTCAGCTTGGCCTCGCCGGTTTTGCAACCGTGCAGCGTCCGGCACTCCTCGAGAAGCTGTGGGCCCGCTGCCTTGTGAATCGCTCCGTCTACACCGCTTCCGCCAAGCAGCGTGTTATTCGCGGCATTTACAATGCATTCGATATCCATTTTTGTGATGTCGCCCTGAATCAGCGTCAAATCACCATCATCCCCGGGTTCCATCGCCAGCTCCATAATCGAGGCAAGCGATTCCGCCGGAATATTCAGTGCGTAATCATCCCAGGGGTCAATCATGACACCGGCCAGCCCGATGTCCAGAGCAATCGCCATCAGCTCAGCGAGCGGATGCACCATGACCGTCGTCGTATCACCTTTATGATACGATTCATAGGAAGTAAACACCGGAAGCCAGTCGGTCATAGTCTGTTCATCGCTGACTGCCTGGACAGAAACATTCAGATCATCATTTTCCTGCAGCTTTACAAGCTCTTCCTCCGTGAGCGCATTCAATTTCACCGGGTTTCCGGCATTATCATGAAACTGAATCGGCGCGATCATGCAGCCGTCATCCTCAATCCTTTTGAGAATCGCCATCGTGATATGCAGTGCATTTTCTTCACTCTGTTCTTTATTAAAATCCCCGATCGCCTCAATGATCAGTTCATTACCTTGTAATCTTTCATCACTTTTCAACCCGGTCATGTATTTCTCCTTTCAAACCTGGTTTGCTGTCATACGCTCATTATACTACACCGATAAAAGAAATCCTACAGGGTTTTTTATCAGAGGTTTAATCCACTGTTAAGCCAGGAAAAAAACTGCTCCGCCTATTCCGGTGCCCTGCGTCATCATCACCCAGGAGCTTAACAGCGTATCATTCCGAAACCCGGCAACACTTTACTCCGGAACCCGCTACCGTTCCATTTCGGAATCTGGCAACGCCTTTTCCGGAACCCGGAAGCGGGAAATGATCTCCTCCGCGATGCGGATCCCGTCGCAGGCAGAACTCATAATGCCGCCCGCATAACCGGCACCTTCTCCGCCTGGATAAAGACCCTGAACACTGCCCATATATTTTTTGTCCCTCAGAATCCTGACCGGAGAAGAACTCCTGGTTTCAACGCCGGTCATCACCGCATCGTCCGCGTCAAAGCCTGCCAGCTTTTTCCCGAGATTCGGCATCGCTTCCCGTATCGCAGCAATCGCAAAACCCGGTAAGCAACCCATGACCCGTCCTGCTGTCCCCCTGCCGTCCCGGAATTCACCCCAGGTCGTCTTCGGAAGACTGTACTCACCTCCGCCGAGCCGGAAAGCCGCGCGCTCATAACGTTCCTGAAAATCAATCCCGGACAAAGGATCACCGGGATCGTCAAAATCAGATGTCCGCACATCGACCAGCAGGCCGCTGTTCGCCATCCCGCTGTCCCGGTCATGCAGGCTCATCCCGTTCGTGACCGCCATTCCCGGCACAGACGACGCATTGATCACTTCGCCGCCCGGGCACATGCAGAAAGTATAAACACCCCGCCCGTTTTCACAGTGCCAGGAAAGCTTATAGGAAGCGGCACCGAGATCACTTTGACCCGCCGCCGCGCCGTACTGCGCCCGATCTACCGCATCCTGCGGATGCTCTATACGGACACCGATCGAAAACGACTTCTGCTGCATCGCTATGCGGTCTTCTTTGAGATTCCGGAAAGTATCGCGGGCGCTGTGCCCGATCGCCAGAACGGCGTTCTCTGTTTTAATCACTTCTGTTTCTCTGATTTCCGTTTCCGGGATTTTAGATTCGCTGGTTCCCGATTCGCTGATTCCGGGGACTTTGATTTCAGTTCCGGATCCGCCCGCGCCTGAGTTCCGCCTGCTTACGACAATACCGCAGACCCGGGCACCCTTTGTCTCACTGGCACACCCTGGCTCATGTTCACCCTTCGTCTCACGGGCTCCCTCTGTCGCGCGGGCTCCTTCTGACTCGTGGTCAGCTTTTACCTGAAGATGCTCCAGCCGTGTGCCGTACCAGATTTCACCTCCCAGCTCCTCAATCGTATCGCGAATGTTTTTCACAATTCTCCGCAGATGATCGGTTCCGATGTGCGGCTTCTGCTCATATAGAATATCTTCGTCCGCGCCCGCCCGGACAAATTCTTCCAGGACAAAACGAATCCGCGGGTCTTTGATCCCGGTCGTCAGCTTGCCGTCCGAAAAAGTGCCCGCGCCACCTTCACCGAACTGCACATTGTTCTCCGGATCCAGTTCCCCCGTTTTCCAGAAATGCTCCACAGCCCGGACGCGGTCCTCGATCCGCTGTCCGCGCTCAATAATAAGCGGCCGGTAGCCCTGCTGCGCCAGAACCAGCGCACAGAACATCCCGCACGGCCCGAAACCGACGATCACGGGCCGGTGCTCCATCGTCCGCGTCCCCGGCTCGGCACGGCGGTATGTCATGTCCGGCGCCGGATCGAGCGGGAGCTTTTTGTCGGCCGTAAAGTCAACGGTGTATACCTTGCGGATCCGGTCTTTGTGCCGCGCGTCGATTGATTTCCGGATGATCCGGATATCCGAGAAATGAGCTCCCTTCGCCTTCGGTCCCACTTTTTTCTTAATTTTTACGGAGATCCGGCTCTCGGCTTCATCAAGATCCAGCCGGATCTGACTGATTCTGTATCGGTATTGTTTCATATTTTTCATGTTACTGCTTCATCACTTCCGCTACCGCCGCACGGCCGGCCCGCATGCCGGTCTCCCAGGCATTCTGCAGATTATACCCGCCGCACGGCCCGTCGTAGTCAATAATTTCGCCGGCAAAAAATAAATCCGGAACGATCACTGACCTCATTGTGTCCATATCCATCTCGCTCGTCGGAACGCCGCCTTTTGTTACCTGCGCAAAATCCCATCCCTTCAGCCCTTTCGGACAAAGGGTGAACTGTTTCAGTTCTTTCGCGGTCGCCGGGATCGCGCCGCCGGTTCGGGCAAAAATCCGCTCCGCGAGCCTCCTTTTAACGAGCGAGCGGAGCAGCGCCGCCGGTTCAATGCCAGCTTCCCGCCGCGCCTTCAGCAACGCTTCCGCGTCATCTACATCCGGAAGAAAATCGATTTCAATCCGATAATCGTCAAAGCCGTTTTTCAGGCTCTTTCCTTCTGGAATCACCATAAATCGCGAAAGATTAAAAATGCAGATCCCTGATACGCCGTATTTTGTAAACTGGACTTCGCCGCGCTCGCGAAAAAGCTCCTGATCGCGGTATTTCAGTGCGACTTCCGCCTTTGCCCGGATTCCTGCCAGCGATTCTGCCGGTTCCCGGACTTCGACCGCCGTCAGTGCCGGCGCCAGCCGCGTAACCGTATGACCCAGACCCCGCGCCAGTACAGCACCGGTTCCGGTTGTCCCGAACCGGGGGCCTGCTTTGCCGCCGGAGGCCAGAATCAGTTTTTTGGCGCGGAACGTTTCCGGACCGGTCGACCCAGCCGTCCCGGTCATTTTTCTACAGCGGATCAAAAACTCACCATCGGTGCGCTCTACTGCGGTACGGTTTCTGACAGTACGATTTCCGCCTGCACGGCTTTCTCCTTCGCAGCGGTTTCCGTCGTCATGACCGTTGACGGGCTCTCGGTGAATATCGGCTTCGAGACAGGTTCGAATACCAATTTTTGATATTGACTCAACTTCCCGGCCGCAGAAAAACTCTGCTCCGAGTATCAGTGCCCTTTCTGTCAGCGCGTCACGTACGTCTGCCGCGTCCTCAGTATACGGATAAATCCTCCCGTCTTCATCGGTCCTTGTCAAAATGCCAAGCCTGCTGAAGAAATCCAGCGTCTCCTTATGCCGCGCGCACCGGACGTTGGACAGGTTGCAGCGGCCGTTTCCCGTCGCCAGGATTTTCCTGCCTGATTCCCGGTTCTTTTCAATGATCACCACGCGCGGAGGCGGAACCGCCTCCAGCGCGGAAATCGCCGCCGTCAGCCCGGCCGCGCCGCCGCCGATAATCGCAATATGAAAATGTTGCTCCATTTTTCTAATCCTTTTCCAACATCCGTCTCCCCCAGCTAATAACAGGCCGGGGGAGCATTGTCTCGATATAAGCTATTTGCTTCTTCATTTCACAGTCACCTGAACGGCTTTAGAAGCACCGTTTGCCGCATAGACAAAGATTCTGCAGCGGCCTTTTGACCTGGCTCTGATCTTTCCTCTGCTGCTGACCGTCGCAATTTTCTTGTTACTGCTCAGGTAGCGCAGTTTCGAGGCGTGGCCCTTCGGCATGAGCCGCCTGCCTTTCTTCAGCTTTATGACTTTGGCTTTGATTCTATACTTCCTGCCGGCCCTGATCGTCACGCTCGTTTTCTTTACTGTCACGCTCTTCGGACTGGTGTATTTCTTTTTTGAGCTGCCGGCAGTGTAGGCGTGGATCATCGGGCTGGTCCGGACGTATTTCTTCTTTCCGTTTTTCATGACCCAGGCTTT
>ONJN01000046.1 GCA_900318155.1 uncultured Eubacteriales bacterium | reverse complement strand
GCCAGAGCCGGTAGGTAGCCCGGCCGTCTCATCGTTGATGAGGTAAGTAACCTTCCCTCCGGGTCGTCCGTTCTTTGTCTGTAATCTATCCAAAGGAGGGTCGTTATGGACAAAATAACGGGGAGGCTGACTGTATATTTTCAGGATCCTTTCTGGGTCGGGGTTTTTGAACGTGTTGTGGAAGGAAAGCTTTCTGTCTGCAGGATCCCTTTCGGCGCGGAGCCGTCGGAAGCCGAGCTGTATACGTTCATATTAGAGAATTATAATCAGCTGCAATTCAGTCCGGCCGTTGACTTTGTTATAAAAAAGACTGCAAAGAATCCGAAGCGCAGGCAGCGGGAAGCCGCGAAAGCGATGAAGCGTACCGGGATCGGCACAAAATCTCAGCAGGTACTTCAGATGCAGCGTGAGGCGATGAAAACGGAACGCAGGGAAAGCAGCCGGGAACGCAAACTTGCAGAAAAGCAGAGAAAATTTGAGCTAAAGCAGAAAAAGCGTAAAGAAAAGCATCGGGGGCACTGAATGAAGATCAGGCGGGCATTTGCACAATGGCAAATGTCCGCCGTTTTTTGATTCTGAAGACAGATAAGAAATTCTATTTCTTTTTTATCTTCAGGCTCTTCAGATATTCTTTTTTATCCGGCGTGATCCGGCGGCTTTCCACAGATTTCTGAATCGTTTTATTATGTGTCCAGACATCCAGACGATGATTCTCAATAAAAGTCATTGTCTCGTCATACTGCTTGGCGAGTGCCGTTGCAAAATACCATGCAGTCATCATGTTTACATAGTATTCTTCCGATCTGATCTGCGCCACCATCTCAGGATACGCAGGATCAAAATCTTCGTCAAGAAAATGCTGCATCAGCATTCCAATCCCGAATCTGATCGTGTATGTTTTGTCTGAATGGATCCACGTCTTAATACTTTTCAGGAGTTCTTGCTTGTGCTTCTTAAAAATCCGGGGGGACATCTGATCGCAGGTAGCCCAGTTATCTATATAAGGCAGGAAGCGAATCACTTCTTTCATGCAGTTCTCATAGTTCTTTATTTCGGAAACGATAAAAGCATGCAGCTGATTTTCATCAAAATACTGATGCGGAAGATCATTGAGAAACTCAGAGATATCTTCTCTTTTTGCCAGAAGTTTCGCATACTTTCGGAGTTCCGGAGTTCTTACGCCGATGATGGTGTGGGGAGGGGCCGTTGGAATAATCCTAACCTGCATATCCCGATATTTCAGATCCTGTTTTTTGAATAGCTCCGTTCTTATTTCTTCTGTTATCATATTTCGTTTCATTCTTTCTGCCGGATTTTATCTTGATTTGATAATACATTGGTATTATAACGGTACCAGATACAAAATCGGTTTCAGCTTTAATGCCGGATACCGATCCTGAAATAGTTTATAAACGATTATCTTACGGTTACCGTCAGCGCTTTTCTCGCGCCGTTGGCTGCAAATACATAAATTTTGCAGCGGCCTTTGGATCTGGCGGTGATCTTTCCGCCTTTGCTGACGGCTGCGATCTTCTTATTGCTGCTCAGATAACGCAGCCTCGCGGCATGGCCTGTCGGCATGAGTTTCTTTTTATTATAGAGCTTATTGACAGTTGCCTTTATCCTGAAGGTTTTGCCTTTTTTCAGAGTGACTTTCGTTTTTCTGAGCGTTACACTCCGGGCGTTCGTGTAGTTCTTTGTACTGCCGGAAGTGTAGGCGTGTACCATCGGGCTGGTTCTGACATAAGTCTTTTTGCCGTCTCTGATGATCCAGGCTTTGACGATCGCTTTATATGCCGTTTTTTTTCTGAGCAAGGATCGGTTCAGGCGCCGCACCTTATTACCCTTGATGGTTTTGATCTTCCTGCATTTTATGATTTTCCCGTTATGATCGCAGCGGGAGAAGAAGAGATCGTAGCCGTCGACACCGCTGACCTTTGTCCACGTCAGCCGGAGTGTCCGACTTCCTTTTGTTGTCAGTTTCGCGAGCAGCACATTATGCCGGACTGCCTTCCATTTCGCGTAAACGGTGGTGTTGCCGGTAATCTTCGTCTTAAAGGAAAATTTCTTTGTCAAAGCTTTATCTTTATACCATCCGGCAAAGGTGTATCCTTTTCTTTTAGGATTCGGCGGCTGTACAACCTTTTTGTGGATTTTTACGGTCTGACTTTTTATTTTGTTCCCGCCGTTTGTGACAAAGCTCACTTTGTATTCCTTCTGCTTCCAGCCGGCCTTATAAGTACGATTGCCGGTGGAACCTTTGTCGATCGTCACTTTCTTTGTACGGGCGGAAAGACCGGTTCCTGTCCATCCGGTAAAAATGTAGTCTTTCTTTTCCGGATTGATCAGCGTTATTCGGTCTTCAACCGTATACGTGTCCGGATTGGTTTTACTGCCGGGCAGTTTCCCGCCGGTCAGATCATATGTAATACAGTATTCTGTTAAATCCCACTGCGCGTAGAGGGTGATCGTCTTATCTTCTTCCGTTGTCAGATTCTGTACGGATTGTCCGTCGTAATATTCCGGCCCGCTGCCATCCGCGCTCGTGTTCCAGCCGACAAAGACCGCGCCGTCTCTCTTGTAGCGGTTCGCGAACAGATGCTGCGGTTCATCGTAAACCATATCCTGCAGTTCCATTTTGCCTTTGACAGCCGTAGTTGTATTCGGGTCAAATTTCACATGATACACATTTGCCTCTGCATGAGCCGTGATATCGGCCTTTCCCTGCACCGTTATAGTCTGTTTCGCCTTTTTCGGCTCCCACTTCGGCGCTACGCCGAACGCGGTATAACTGTCAAAGTGGTATCCCTCTGCCGCTTCAGCTTCAAGACGCAACTCCGTGTCATCCAGAACGACCGCCTCCGTCTGTGGCGCACTGGTATCCGAAGTTTTCACAAATGCGCTCGTAATATGCTCATCTTCCTTCGCGACTGTCACCGTATAGTAATCCAGCACGATTGAGACCGCCTCTGTTTCGGTGTATTCAAAGTGGCCTGCTTCCTTCGGAACCGAATAGTCATCATCTCTGATCATAAGATGATACCATCCTCTATGTAACATCCCTTCATCGCCCGGCACAAACAGATACCTTCCGGCCGGATCCTCCGTAAACACAGGAGTATACTCAGAAAGATTATCGTCAATAAGGATCAGTTTTTCCCTGAGTCCAGTCACACCCTTTCCGTCCTTTGTCACTGAGATGCAGATGCTCCCGTTACCGACCCAATCTGCAGTCAGTGTGATGCCGACCGGGGTTCCGTCATCATCAAGAGTGCACAGATTGCAGAAATCTTCGCCGTCGTCATAGAAGGATCCCAGCGCGGCAGCCGTCCACCCGTGGAAGGTGTGTCCTGTGTATGTCCATTGGTTCTTCTCCAGTACCCCTGGTTCGTCAAAGACCGCAGTCTGCGTATGCGGATCCCATCCCGCGGCTCCCGCATTAAAGGTGATCAGGTATTCCTTCGGTTTCCACCGCGCGTAGAAACAAATCTCACCTGTGTGCTGCGGATCCACTTCCGCCGCGTTGACTTTATCGCCCGGCTGATATATTTTATCTCCTTCCGCCGGATCAGCCGTAAGCGCCCAGCCGGCAAAGCTGTAGCCCGGCAGGCTGTAGCCGCACCCAGACAATGTCAGTGTTTCGTCATACTGATGTACCGACGGATCCATCGTTCCCGATATTTTCGTGCTGGCTGTCTCCGGCTGGTTTCCGCTGTAACTGAGAGCGAACTTATCCCATACAGAATAGAGTTTGATACCATTTAAATAATGATTCTGCAGATCCCTCGGATCTTCCCCGGAGGAGTCTGGCGCAGTGATCAGCAACTGACCGTGATTGTTCGTCCATGTGGCGTACTCATCCGCGCAGTCTTTGACAAAGGTACCATCCGCGTTCAGGAGCGTGTGTTTTCGCTCTTTGTCTGTCGCATAACCAGCCGGGCTGATTGTCTGGCTCCCGACGGTCTTCACAATCGGATGGAATGTGTCGTCAATGGCCCTGGTATCTCCGATATTGGCGTGCGCGCAGCTGACGGAGGTGTCTTTGGCCGTGTAATTGTCATCGAACAGGAACCAAAAGCCCGGATACAGCGTGCCGCCGGTCTTCGCCGGCGTAACGCCGTGGAATTCCGTGATGTCTTCCGCTTTCTTCTCGAGGCCGTACTGCAGGAACGGATCTTTTGTCTCTGCGGAGCTGACTGAGTTGTCCTCAGGCAGCCAGATGTGCAGCACCGGATCGTTCCCGTACTCTACCGGCATCGTGTACATGTCGTTCAGGCCGTAATCCACAGGCGCCGCATTGCCGGAACTGTCTGAAAATGCCAGGCTCTTAACCGGTATGAATTCCTGATATTTGGAGCTCAGTCCGTAAGTCTTAAGGGCGATATCATTTCGGTGTACCTGAACAGCCTTATCCTCCGGCCTGTGGGCATTTGCCTTAAAAATATCCGCGTAAACGTTTCCGCCGCTGATATAGACCCATGTGGTGGAGTTCTCGTTTTCGTATCCGCCGATCCCACCAGG
>ONJN01000178.1 GCA_900318155.1 uncultured Eubacteriales bacterium | reverse complement strand
TGCGGCGAAATCCCGTTCTCCGATAAATAAACAGGCAGAAAGCCATGGTCGGTCCCGATATCAGCCATCGTTTCTCCCTGCTTGATCTCATCCGCGATTCTTTTCAGTCTTTCCGAAAGCATCATCGATTACTCCAGATAATCCTTGAGTTTTTTGCTCCTGCTCGGATGTCTGAGTTTCCGCAGTGCCTTCGCCTCGATCTGACGGATTCTTTCACGCGTGACGTCAAATTCCCGTCCGACTTCTTCCAGTGTCCTTGATCTGCCGTCGTCCAGTCCGAAACGCAGTCTCAGTACCTTCTGCTCACGATCCGTCAATGTACCGAGCACTTCAACAAGCTGTTCCTTCAGCATGGAAAACGCGGCGGCGTCGGCCGGTTTCGGAACATCATCATCCGGAATAAAATCGCCCAGATGGCTGTCTTCCTCTTCGCCGATCGGCGTCTCCAGCGAAACCGGCTCCTGCGCGATCTTCTGGATCTCGCGCACTTTCTCGACACTGATATTCATCTCCCGGGATATTTCTTCCGGCGTCGGTTCGCGGCCAAGCTGCTGGATCAGCTGCCTGGACACCCGAACCAGTTTATTAATCGTTTCAACCATATGCACCGGAATCCGGATCGTTCTGGCCTGATCGGCGATCGATCTCGTGATCGCCTGCCGGATCCACCATGTCGCATAAGTCGAAAACTTATATCCTTTCCTGTAATCGAACTTATCGACCGCTTTGATCAGTCCGAGATTCCCTTCCTGGATCAGGTCGAGAAAAAGCATGCCGCGCCCGACATATCGCTTGGCGATACTGACTACGAGCCTCAGATTGGCTTCACAAAGCTTTTTCTTAGCTTCATCATCGCCTTCTTCGATTCTTTTGGCCAGCTCAACTTCCTCCTCAGCTGTCAGAAGAGGAACTTTGCCGATTTCCTTCAGATACATTCTTACCGGATCGTCTACGGAAATCCCTTTCGGCACAGTTGCCTCGACGTCGATTTCCCCGTTCTTCTTAATGACAACGCCTTCATCGTCTTTTCCTGGCGGCGTGCTGTCAGTATCATCGTCGTCCGGAACAGTAATCCCGCGATCCATCAGGGAGACCACGATATCATCCATCGCGTCCGCATCAATTTTATTTACACTGAACGGTTCAATGTAATCCGAAATCTCTGAATGCGTCAGGACGTTTTTTTCCTTTCCCTTTTTATCGACTGCCTTTTTAACCAGCCTTTCTGTCAGTTCACGTTTCAGCTTCTCGATTTCTTCTTTTGTCATCGATGTAATATAATCGTTCTGCCGCAGCGCACTATTCTCCGCAAATTTTTTGAGCTGTTTTTTTCTTTTTGTGTCTTGGCTCATTCAAATCCCCTTCTTCTGACTAATCTGTTAACTTTCTTTTTTCCTTCTGAACACTCAGAAGCTCCACAGTCAGCGCCCTGATCTGTTCTTCATCCCGACTTTCATCCGCCATCGAAAGAACGGCGATCAGTTCACGTTCGCGCTCTGCAAGCTTTTCCGCTTTCCACTTATTAATGCATTCCCTGAAAACCCTCTCCTTTTGTTTTAAATCGATACGAACATTTTCCAAAATACTATTAAGCAGCGCGGATTCTTCTTCCGTCAGGGTATCTTCAATCAGTCCCGGATCAGAGATTTCACTTCCGCCCGTTTTTTCGGCGACTCCAATCATTTTAACGGCAAATTCACTTTTAAGAAGGCCGTCATACGCTTTAACTTTTTCTATATACTCGGAATCCGTCAGACAAAGCTTGATTAATGTCTGTTCTACTGATGTTAAATCTTCCGACAAAGCGCGCCGCTGTTCGTCATCGCCGCGCGGTCTGCCGGCGTTCTTTTTATCATTCTTTTCCAGCTTTCTGATCTCACCGGTCACCGCCGCAACCGAGATCCTTAATGCTTCGGATACCTTCCTGATGTATTCGGCCTGCTCGGCCGGATCCAGCGACCGGATGATATCAGCTGCCGCTTTGACAAAAGCCACGCGGCCTTCACTCGACTCCATATCCAGACCGTCCGCCGCACTCTCCAGCCTGTAGTCAGCATACGGTAGCGCATGCCGGACAAGCTCCAGATAAGCATCTTTTCCATTCTTCTTCACATATTCATCCGGATCTTTCCCGTCCGTTACGTGCAGCACGCGCACCCTGCAGTCTTCATTCCTGAGGATCTCGATCCCCCGAAGCGCCGCCTGCCTTCCGGCCCGGTCCGCGTCGTAAGAAAGCACCACATCGTCTGTATAACGATGAAGGAGCCGTGCCTGATTACTGGTCAAAGCCGTGCCCAGCGACGCGGCCACATTCCCGATGCCGTTCTGATAAAGCGAGACTACATCCATATACCCTTCAACAAGAATAGCGAAGCCCTGCTCGCCCATGCTTTTTCTCGTCAGATTCAGCGCGTACAGATGATTCTTTTTCTGAAATATCCGGCTTTCCGGTGAATTCAGGTATTTAGCCGGCGCATCAGGATCCAGAGCCCTGCCTCCAAAACCGATAACTTTCCCTGAAGTATTGATAATCGGGAAGATCACACGGTTTCTGAATCGATCATAGATTCTGCCCCTGCTTTCCGACACCAGACCAAGATCGCGCATGATTTTTTCCTCCACGCCCTGCGATTCCAGGTGTTTCAGCAGACTGTCCCATCGTTCATCCGCATAACCGATCCCGAATTTTTTCATCGTTCTCGGTGAAATACCGCGCCCGATCATGTACTCATAGCCAAAATTCGGCCCGGATGTCAGCGTTTCATAGAAAAAACGCGCCGCAAGCCGGTTTGCCTCATAAAAGGGCGCGAGATCCGGTCCCTGACTGCCTTTTTTCTCCAGCCTGATCCCGTATTCATCCGCAATTTTTTCAACAGCTTCCGTAAACTCCAGGTTGTAATACCGCCGCACAAAACTGATCACATCGCCCCGGGCTCCGCATCCAAAGCAGTTAAAAAACTGTCTGGTCTCGGAAACGGAAAAAGACGGCGTTTTTTCATTATGGAACGGACAAAGACCTTTATAGTTTGCGCCTGCTTTTTTCAGGTTCACGGTCCGGCCGATAACATCCACAATATTTACCTGATCCTTCAGCTGATCAATCGATGCCTGAGAAATTGAAACCCGCATGATTCCTCCAATACCTCGTCTATCTATCTTATTCGACAAAATTCGCCGGTTTCCTTTTTTAAATATTATTAATACTTTTCCCGGTAAAACGACGCAGATGCCGCACATAAAGAGGCCGGCATGAATCAAATCGATGCCGGCCCGACAGCCGTTTATAATCTCTAACTATTATTACCTTCAGCCGCTGCTGTTAAACAGTATAATTACAAATAAAACTATCTTCAGCCACTATTTTCCACAAAGCCTTTCATACGTTGTCAGCGCAAAACGATCTGTCATCCCCGCGATGTGATCTTTGACCGCTTCCGCCAGTCCGTCTTCTTCTATAATCTCCCGGTTTTCCGGCGGCAGCTCGTCTTCATGATTCATATAATAATCATACAGGCCTGTGATCACCGCCTCCACATGCATCAGATCCTCTTCCTTTTTTACTTTGCGGCTGTGATACACATTCTCAAACATGTAATTCCTGAGCTCATCAAGTTTCTCCGCGTGTTCCGGATCCATGCCGACAAAGTTCTTTCCGCTGCTCGCCTTGACAACATTCTCGATCATGTTGTTAATCCGCTCCCCATGCCCTTTTCCAAACGTCTGAAGAGGGCCCTCCGGCAGATCATCCTGCGTGATCACGCCGCTTCTGATCGCGTCGTCGATGTCATGGTTGATGTACGCGATCCGGTCGCTGATCTTCACGACAGCGCCTTCCAGCGTAGCCGTTTTAAGCTTTCCAGTATGATTGCGGATACCGTCCCGGACTTCTGCCGTCAGATTCATACCGCGCCGGCCATTATGAAACTCCAGTTTATCGACAACCCGCAGGCTCTGATAATTATGATGGAATCCGCCCGGATGGATCTCGTCCAGAACCATCTCGCCGTTATGACCGAACGGGGTATGCCCCAGATCATGACCCATCGCGATCGCTTCCACAAGGTCCTCATTCAGGGCCAGTGTCCGCGCGATGCTCCTCGCCACCTGCATGACTTCAATCGTATGCGTAAGCCGTGTTCTGAAATGATCGCCTTCCGGCGCCAGAAAAACCTGTGTTTTATGCATCAGCCGCCTGAACGCCTTGGAATGGATGATCCGGTCCCGGTCACGCTGAAACAGTGTCCTGAAAGGGCACTCCTTTTCTTTTTTCATGCGGCCCCGACTTTCGGATGATTTGCAGGCATACTCCGACAGCCATTTAAATTCTCGCCGCTCAAGATCTTCTTTCATCAACAAAGCATTGTCCTCCTGACTCCCCGGACAAAAATTGACTTGAATTGTCTGCGACCGCCCCGGCCGGAAGAAACCAGCCGCTATTTTCCTGTATGACCGAAGCCACCCTCTCCGCGTTCAGTATCCGAGAGTTTATCTGATAATTCAAGATCGACCCGCTCAAAACGGTTAATCACAACCTGTGCGATCCGTTCTCCGTCGTTGATCGTATACGGTTCATTTCCCCAGTTGATCATCGGGACTCTCACTTCCCCACGGTAGTCTGAATCAATCGTGCCGATTCCGTTGACAAGCCCCAGTCCGTGTCTGATCGCAAGACCACTTCTGGCCCTTACCTGAGCCTCATATCCCTGCGGCACTTCAAAATAGAGCCCGGTCGGAACCAACATCCGGTCACCCGGCTTTAACGTAAGCGGCTCGTCAAGATACGCGGATATATCAAAACCGGCAGCTCCCTCTGTCTCATAACGGGGAACACGGCCGCTTTTACTGATAATTTTCATCTTCATTGTCTAAACCTCTGTATATCTTCAACCAGGAGCAAAGCTCCAACAAGCTCGCTTGACTGGGGCGAGCGACGCCGTCAACAGACGCCGGGAGCTTCAGCTCCTGAGAGCGTCGGTGGGGGATTGATACCCGTCACCGACGTTCGAAGATAAAACCCGCCGCCTTCGTAAAACGTAGAGGCGGGGGATATCCGGCGTCTGTTATAAACTCATTCAGCTTCTTTCAAGGATGGCGTCGGTCTCGATTTCCCTGTCGCTGACAACTGAAAACGTATATTGTGAAAAATCAGTGATCAGTTTTTTGACATTTTCCAGATCATCGAGCGTTACATTATTATAACCGCCGATCACTTCCTCCGGCAGGAATGTCCTGTTCAGCAGCAGCCAGTTCTTTCCGTTCAGAACCATTCTGGCCGATGTGCTTTCCTGGCTGAAGACATAGGCAGAAATCTGCTGCTGCCTCGCCGATTCCAGTTCTTCTTCGCCGACCGGCTTCTCATCCAGCTGTTTCAACTCTTCCCGAATACCCTGAACCGCAGCAGCCACATTGTCGTGGGAAACTCCGGCGTAAATCTCAAAATATCCGTCCCCACTGAACATCCCGGTCGATGAAAAAACGGAATAAGCCAGTCCTTTCTGTTCCCGGATATTCTGAAACAGGCGGGAGCTCATGCCGCCGCCGAGAATGCTGTTCAGGAGCTGCATCGCGTACGAACGGTCGTCAAGCAGCGTGATTCCTTTTGTCCCGAGGCAGATATGACTCTGCTGAACATCTTTTTTGGTGGAAAGCGTCTTTGGAACGTACTCCGCTTTGACTTCCGGTCGTTCCGCCTTTTCCGCTTTCAGCGAATTCAGCTTCTTCTCGAAGAATGAGCAGATGTCATCCGGATCAAATTTTCCCGCAACGGAAATAACGATCGCGTTTCTGGTATACTGATCCCCGACATACTGCTTCATCACGCTGTGATCGATGCTGCTCAACGATTCCGGTGTTCCTGTAATGGAATTGCCCATCGGCGTTCCGTCAAAAATCATCTCGACCATCTTATCATGCGCCACGTCGTCCGGCGAATCTTCACCCATTTTAATCTCTTCACAAATGACAAGACGTTCCCTGTCCATTTCCGTATTCTCAAAAAGCGATCCTTCCAGCATGTCGATCATGATATCAGCCGCTTTTTTATAGTTATCCGCAACGCATTTGAAATAGTAACAGGTTGCTTCTTTGCCCGTAAAAGCGTTCATCTGCGCCCCGAGCCGCTCCATGTCAGACGCGATCCTTCGTGCCGTTCTCTGTTCCGTTCCTTTAAACATCATATGCTCGACAAAGTGTGAAATCCCCGCGTGCTCCTTCACTTCATCGACTGCCCCGGTCTTTACCCAGAAACCGATCGCGATCGACTGTACTGCCGGCATTTCTTCCATAACGATACCAATTCCGTTTGATAAATTTCTTGTTGTTATCATGGTTAAACTGTTCTCCCTTAATCTCTGATTTCATACCCCGTCACTGCCGTGATCATCCTGGTCATCTCCGCTTCTGCGATTGATGAACAACAGGAGAACGAGCAGTGCAATGATTATTATCAGTGCAATTATTTCAGCATTTCCTCCGAACAGGCGCCCGGCCAGATCGGATACAAATAGTATACCCAGAAACGCAAAAAGTACAATCACAACCATCACAAAAGAATTTTGCTTCATAAATCACCTCGATCGGTTTCTGATCACTTCCCTGATAAAACGGATCGTAATTAGTGTTAAGATGACAAAACCGTAATAACCCTGTACCGGCAGAAGATAAGCGATCAGGCTGCGAAAACCCGTTCTGCTGAAAATCAGCGCCAGGATCATGCCGGCTATGACAATGTATTTCTTATTCCTTCCCTCCGGAATGATGGTTGTGAATCCGTAATACAGGCTCGAAGCAGAAGAGTAAATAGCCGCGAAAAGCGCCGCTCCGAAAATCACATGAATCACCGGAGAGATTATTTTTGCGTAGGCGAGCATCGGCAGATCGGTGCGGTCGGTAAAGGCCATGTCCTTTCTGAGCGCAATCAGAAGGAGCAGCGTAAGTCCGCCCAGCATGATTCCACCAAAAGCGGCTCCGGCCAAAGCGTGCCTGCGGTTTTTTGCGTTGAGGGAAGCCGCCGCCGCCATCGGTGTCATGCTCTGTGAATTATAAGAAACAAAAATCAGCGCCGCAAGTACCCAGTTGGAAGCGATCTTTGACGGTTTAAATCCGGAAGTCGGTCCGCTCTGTTTTATATTATCAGAACAGATCACCAGAACCGCGCAGATCACGACGGCCGCGAACAACAGCGGGACGATTTTCTTCAGGATTCCGGACACACGCTGAAAATCACCCAGCACGGTAACCAGCGCCAGGAAAGCGATCAGCAGGCTCCCCGGCATCACACCGACGCCGGTTTCCTGATTTATAAATGAACCGCCGGCGGCTACCAGAAGCGGAACGGTCGTATAATAAACAACCGCAAGGATATATCCGAGTGCTTTTGAAAGCGCCGGACTTTCAAACGGCAGCGTGATCTCGCCGATGTCCGTTGTATTCCGGCTCATCGAAATATAGCTCATCATCATCGCTATGGCCGTAAAACCCACGATCTCAATAATCAGCCCGTACCAGGCTTTGTCCCCGAAAACGCCGAAAAACTGCCAGCTCTCGCGCCCGGAAGCAAACGCGGCTCCCATAACGATCCCGACATACATTACAGCAGCTTCAAAAAAATTCAGTCTTCTTCCTGATTCTTCATTCATCATTCGCCTCCTGAAAGCCCCGTCAGATCACTGAAACTCATTATATATTCATCCAATGGATATCTGCAGGCGGCTTCCGAAAAATCAATCCTGTATGAACCCTCTCCCAGGTTCTCTTCCCGGATCAGGGTCAGCGCGTCTCTGACCGGCAGCAGGCCGCTTTCTCCACTTATTTCATCGACAAATCCGACATGATCGGTCAGGCTGTACCAGGCTCTGAACTTCCCTATCTCATCTGCCAGCTTCAGAATCATATTGCGATCCTCTTCCCCGGAATCCCTGCTTTTAATGGCGGCCTCGATCATCCCCTTAAATACACGGCCGATGATATCGAGCAGCGTAAAAAAGTCAGTCTCACTTTCCGGAAGCACTTCGCCGAGCTGGTCAAAATATTGGGAACACAGCCCTTTCAGTTCATGAAGATCAATATTCAGAAGAAGTGCGTAAATCACATCGTTCCCGATATCCCGTGAGCTTTCAAAGAGTTCTGCCACATTCTCGAAATACCTGAAATCATCACCCGAGTCCATATCCAGAAGCATGTATAATTCATTTAAATCCATATAACCTCCCCGAAAGCAGTATCAAATACCGGCTTCTGCTAAAGATCCAGATTCTTAAAACGGATGTTCAGCGCTTCCTGCTCATTTTTCAGGATCAGCTGAATCATATCAATAAAATTCTCAGACAAATCGCTCGCGTAAAAGAAATTCTCCCGTCGTTCGTTCTCGCTGTTCGCGAACATGTCCCTCTTTTCCAGTTCGATCCTCACCGCCGTGGCGACTTCCTTTGACGAACTGATTAAACGGATGTCCGGATAAAGCCTTTTCAGATTATCTGAAATCAACGGATAATGCGTGCATGCCAGAACCAGTGTGTCGATCTTATTATCCCTGATAAAATCATCCAGATAATAATGAATCGTCATGTCCATTATCTCATTATCGATAATTCCTTCTTCAATGAGCGGTACAAAGGCGGGACAGGAAATCTGGTAAATATGCTCCATCTCAGGATTCTTCTTTTTAATGCGTTCCAGATACGTGCTGCTCCTCACCGTGGCTTTGGTTCCGATGATCCCGATCCTCGCATCCGGCGCACAGTCCCGCGCGACCACCTTGCTCGTCGGATAGATCGTGCCGATGACCGGTACATCCGGGTATTTCTCCCGCAGAGCACCGAGCGATACAGAACTGATCGTGTTGCACGCAGCAACAAGCATCTTCACATTATTTCTCATCATAAAATCGCCGATCTGCATAGTGAACTGCGTGATCGTCTCCGCAGCCTTGGATCCATACGGCGTCCGCGCGGTATCACCGAAAAAAATGATCCTCTCGTACGGCATCATTCTCATTATGTAAGGGATGCTCGTAAGTCCTCCTATTCCTGAATCAAAAACACCGATATATCTGTTATCCATTGGTAAACCTCTCCGTCCTGAAACGAACAGTCGGATAAATCCGGCCGTTCCTGTCTGAGTCATATTATAACCCACCTTTCCACATATTGTCACTGTTTAATATTGAAGAATGTCAGGCAATGTTATAGAATTAATTAAGAAAATGCAGCATAATCCGGAAGGAGAAATGAATGGCAGAAAACAAAGTGAAACAAAGAAATGAAATAGATGATCGATATAAATGGGATATCGGCAGGATGTATTCATCACCGGATGCCTGGAAACACGATCTCGAAGAAGCTGTTTCCGGCGCGGAAGAATTTTCGTCCTTTCACGGACGTCTTGGTGAATCCGCAGCCATCCTGGCGGACGCGCTGACGGAAAGCGACCGGATCGAACAGAAACTGGAAAAAGCTTATGTGTTTGCCCGGATGAAACTTGATGAAGACAATCGCGACGCAGAGCAACAGGCTATGCACGACAAAGCGCTCTCTGCCCTTGCTTCCGTTTCAGCTTCTATGAGTTTTGTATCGCCGGAAATCACCTCGATACCGGAAGAAACCATCGAACAGTTCCTGAAAGAGGAGCCTCGTCTTAAAACGTATGAACACATTCTCCGCGACGCGATGCGGCAGAAACAGCACGTTTTGTCGGAGGAAGAAGAAAATATTCTCGCGCAGCTCGGCGAAGTCCTGGGAGGATCCGGTACCGTATTCACGATGCTGAACAACGCCGACATCAGATTCGGGGATATCACAGATGAATCGGGAGAGCGCGTAGCTTTGACACACGGAAATTACATTAAATATATGCGGTCAAAGAAGCGCAGCGTCCGTAAAGATGCCTATGATCATTGTTACGATACGTACCGGAGCCTGATCAACACGATCGCGGCCAATTACAACATCAACGTCAAAACCGACGTGATCAGGGCTCGGATGCGCCGTTACGGTTCGTCACGCGCATCCGCGCTTTCCGGCGGGAACATTCCTGAAACCGTCTACGACCGCCTGGTCGATTCCGTAAATGAGTACCTGCCGGTCGTTCATGAATACATCGCGCTCAGGAAAGAGCTTCTCGGACTCGATGAACTGAAAATGTACGACGTGTACGTTCCGCTGATTGATGTGAAAGAGAAAACAATTTCTTTTAACGATGCTGTGGAAATCGCGCTGAAGGGCCTCGCTCCACTTGGCCGGGAATACCTTGATCAGTTTAAAACCGGGATCGAACAAAGATGGATCGATGTGTATGAAAACGAAGGAAAAACGAGCGGCGCGTACAGCTTTGGCTCTTACGACAGCTATCCGTATGTGCTGATGAATTTTGACCACACGCTGAATGACATGTTTACACTGGTCCACGAGATGGGTCACTCCATGCATTCGTACTACACAAGAAAAACACAGCCGTTTGTCTACGGCGGACACTCGATTTTCACCGCGGAGGTCGCGTCCACGGTCAATGAAACGCTTTTGATGAAGTATCTGATCAGCCATGAAGAAGATCCGGAAATGAAAAAATATCTGCTGAACATGTACATCGAAGCGTTCCGCTCCACCCTGTTCAGGCAGACAATGTTCGCGGAATTTGAGCACATGACACATTCCTTTGTCGAATCGGGCGGAAGCCTGACAGCTGAATGGATGTGCGGGAAATATGATGAACTCAACCGGCGTTACTTCGGGCCGGCGCTCGGTACAGATGAAAAAATCGCTTATGAATGGGCGCGGATCCCGCATTTCTACAGAAGCTTTTATGTTTATCAATACGCAACCGGTTACTCTGCGGCAAACGCGATCACTGACAGAATCCTGACAGAGGGAGAACCTGCCGTTAACGATTATCTTCGTTTCCTGGCTTCCGGCGCAAGCGACTACCCGGTTGATCTTCTGAAAATCGCCGGCGTCGATATGACGACGGAAGGGCCGGTTAAAACGGCCATGGAAACCTTCAAAAAACTTGTAACAGAATTTAAGGCACTTTGCCGGGGATAAGAAAATGGAAGACAAGCTTGAGAAAATTTTTATTTTTACAAATCTCGCCGAAGAATCCTATAAGGTAAAAGACGAGTTTATTGAAAAAGTAAAACAGAAAGACAAAAGCATTATTGTTTCAGATGAACTGACAGAAGACGTTGACCTGATCGTCTGCATCGGCGGAGACGGAGCGCTCCTCAATCTCGTACAGCGCCTCGATTTTCCTGGCAACCCGATCGTCGGAATCAACACCGGCACCCTGGGTTTTTTCCAGGACATCCTCCCTTCCCAGATGGACGATTTTATCGATTATTACATGAATGAGCAGCCTCAGATTGAAACGCACACCGT
>ONJN01000068.1 GCA_900318155.1 uncultured Eubacteriales bacterium | reverse complement strand
CAATAAATGTACGTGATTTTCTCAGTAATTGCAATCCTTAATGCCCGATTCTTCTGTCATGCGGGCATTTACAACTTCATGCGTGCACTTAATATTTCCTGCCGTGCATTTACATCTTCAAACGTGCATTTGGATTTTCAACTAACCCAATCTTATCAGCCGCTTTCATTTGTTTAAAGACTGCTTGCAAGTGCAAGCAATTGCATTGTATAATTGGATTGAAAGTGAGGTGATACTATGGCCAATACGACAGCTGTATATGCCCGTATTGATACAGGGTTAAAGGATAGTGCAGAGAGTATTCTTGCGAAACTTGGGATTACTCCCTCCAGTGCAATTCAGATGCTGTACAGTCAGATCGTACTTTGTGGCGGGATGCCGTTTGATCTGAGATTACCAGCTGCCAAACCGACTGACATTGCCGGCATGTCCCGTGAAGAACTAAATGCGGAACTTGCCAAAGGGATTGAATCACTTAATAAAGGTGAAATTTTAACTGCTGATGAATTTGATGTCGAACTTTCCAGGGAGTTTGGCATATGAGCGTGATAAATGAGGTGTTTCAGGTAGTTTATTCCCCGGCAGCTCAGGAGGATGTCCGTTCGATATATAATTATATTGCATATGAATTGCTGGCGGAGCAGGCTGCGAAAAAGCAAGTCAGACGCATCAGAGAAATTGTTCATAGTCTGAATATTTTACCGGAAAGACATAAAGCAGTCGATTGGGAGCCGTGGGCATCCATGGGTATGCGGAAAGTACCGGTAGATAATTACATAGTTTTCTATCTGGTGGATAATGATAATAGAATCGTTATTGTCGACCGTGTCTTTTACGGAGGACGAGATATTCATGGAATCAGTAACTGCAACCAAAAATAACATAAAACGACAAAATGTGTTATCTCCGGTTGGTAGAAATTATCGCAACCATACATTACAATATTCATATAAATTATATATATCGTATATTTCATATATCGCATCTATCAAATCTGGAGGATCGTATGAGTATTGTAGAAGTAAGGAATCTGAGAAAAGAATATCCGTCCTTTCAGATGAAGGACATATCCTTTTCCATTCAGAAGGGAAGAATCACCGGATTTATCGGACGAAACGGTGCCGGAAAAACAACTACGATTAAATCGATATTGAATTTAGTCCACCCTGACAGCGGTGAAGTCAGTTTTTTTGGCCTTCCGCTTGTGGGGCATGAATCGGAGATCAGGAAGCGGATCGGTTACTCGAGCGGAACTGTCAGCTGGTATCCGAGGAAAAGAATCAGAGATATCGTCAGCATCGTCCGGGAATTCTATGAAACGTGGGACGACGAGGCTTACCGAAGATATCTCGCTTTGTTTGATCTGGATGATAATAAAACACCGAGGGAGCTTTCTGAAGGCATGAAGGTAAAATTCAACCTGCTGATCGCGCTTTCGCACGGGGCGGAGATCCTGATTCTGGATGAACCGACCAGCGGACTGGATCCGTTCTCCAGAGACGAGCTTTTGGGTGTTTTTTCGGAGCTTAAGGCGCATGGTGTTGCCATTTTTTTCTCCACGCATATTACATCCGATCTGGAAAAATGCGCAGATGATATTGTTTACATTTCAGACGGAGAAATCGTATCGGCTTTGCCGAAGAAAGATTTTACAAAGGAATACTCGCAGGAAGGCGAGAGCCTTGAAGATACGATCCTGCGGATGGAAAGAATGAAGCAGAATGAAAGGATGGAAAGGGGTGTGAAAAATGCGTAACGATATGCGTAACATTATGCTTAAAGAGATGAAGCTCAGCGCGTCGCCGCTTTCATATTTTTTTATTCTCTTTGGATTGATGTTTTTCCTGCCGGGATACCCGGTCCTCTGCGGGACGTTCTTTGTCACACTGGGTCTGTATCAGGGGTTTCAGTATGCTCGTGAGGCAAATGATATTGAGTTTTCGGCGTTGCTCCCGATCAGCAAGAAAGACATTGTCAAAGGAAAGTATATGTTTGTCTGCTTCATTGAAGCGTGCAGCCTGATTCTGATGCTGGCTGCGGTACTGATCCGTATGACGGTTTTGTCTGATTCGGCTGTTTACCGGGCGAACGCCTTGATGAACGCGAACCTCTTTGCCATTGGCGGGGCGTTATTTGCTTTCGGCCTGTTTAACCTGATCTTTGTGGGTGGCTTCTTCAAAACAGCATATAACCTGGGCAGGCCATTTATTACATATATTATAGTAGTTTTTTTGGCGATTGGAGTTCTTGAAGCGCTGCATCACATTCCGGGTCTGGAAGCCGTGAACGCGTTTGGCTTTGACCATATCGGGTTACAGTTGGTTCTGCTGCTCGCTGGTCTGGCGGCTTTCCTGATCATGACGTTGCTTTCATACAGAATTGCATGCCGGAATTTTGAAAAGATCGATCTGTAACCGCCGTCGGGCAGTCACTAATGGAGGATGTTTCAATGTTAAAGGAAAACTTAATTATGCTCCGGAATATTCACGGTTATTCGCAGGAAAAGATAGCGGAAAAGATCAATATTTCCAGACAGGCTTATGCCAAATGGGAAAGCGGAGCGACCGTGCCGGACATCGAAAAGTGCAGCCTTCTCGCAAAAGTTTACGGCGTCACTGTAGACAGTCTGATCAAAGATGAAAAGGTTGAAGGGATCGGAACGGTTCCTCCGGCTCCCGCGGGCAAAAGTATCTGGGGGACGGTTACTGTCAGTGACCGGGGGCAGATCGTGATTCCGAAAGCCGCGAGAGACAGATTCGGAATAACAGGCGGAACGCGGCTGATTGTTGCTGCGGATGAAGTGGGTATTGCCCTGGTTCCGGTGGAGACCTTTGAAGCAGGTATGAAAAAAGTCATGGAATATGCTTATATCGACGCGAATAAATCGGAGTAAGCCGGGTATCCGGAGGACGGCAGATCCAATGATTTATTCAGTCAGGATTTAGCGGAGAGGTTAGTTTATGGGTAAGATTTTAGTTTTGGCGGGAAGCCCGAGAAAGAACGGGAATACGGACAGGCTGGCGGATTCCTTTGTCAAGGGGGCGGAGGTACAGAACGAAGTGGAAGTTATTTCAATTCACGATTATCGGATTCAGCCCTGTACCGGGTGTGATATATGTTTTACGAGAGCGGGGAATGAATGCGTTCAGGATGATGATATGTCGCTGATTTACAGGAAATTACGTGATGCGGATACGCTCATCATCGCCTCGCCGGTATATTTTTACGGGATCAGCGCGCAGCTGAAAGCGGTTGTTGACCGGCTTCATACACCGATGAGAAATCTCTTTCCGATTAAGAAACTTGGATTAATATTAGTGGGCGCGGCAGAACTGCCTGAGTTATTCGATTCAATTATCACGCAGTACCGGCTTGTATTGAATTTCTTTCATCTGGAAGATGCGGGGATGGTGCTGGTACGCGGAGTAAGAGAAAAAGGCGCTGTTAAAGAAGATGATCTGAAAAACGCGTACGACTTTGGCCGGTCGATCATATAAGCAATCAAAATGTATATTTTCATGTACAATTCACACGATTATGCAATAATTTAATTAAGCAGATCAAAGTTTCAACGATTTAAGAAGGTGTGAATAATGAAAAGGAAGTTTATAGTAACAGCATTGCTTTCTTTGATGCTGACGATATTCATTGTTCCATCTGCAATATATGCGGCAGATGATGAGACAATTGTTTGTGATGTCAATGTTTCAAAGACGGAGGAAATCACGCCGGATGCGCCGGATGGTGATGAGTTGTTTGAACAGTATTGTGACAAAGTGTTTTACGGAAAAGACCAGAAAACTGATGCGCCATCGCCGAAAAAAGGCCGGGTGCCGGCAGCAGACAGCCTGGGAACCGTTGAAAAAGGTGTATATGACCTGGTTAAAGCCACCGCGAAAGACATTGCGGATGGAAACAAGGATTATGCGGAAGTGCAGATTCCGTTCTCTGTTTTCGGGATTAGCAGCGACAGGCTTTATACTGCAGAAGAACTGGGACTTGAATACATAGTTGATTCCAATAATCGTCTGAACCCTGGTATCAGGAATGCGCTTAAAGAAAAGTTTTTTAATTTTGATAAAGATAAAGTGCTTTATGCTCTGTATGCTGACTGTCCGTATGAATTCTACTGGCAGCACGGAACGTTTTCTTTTAGTTATCCGATAAGTAATGAAAATATGGCTTTCTTTGATGATTGTCTAATGATTAGGAGTGGTTATTATTCAGTCAGGATGACCGTTGATAAAGAATTCAGAGCAAGCGGCGGTGATGAATTCTCTGTGGATACCGGAAAAACGAGTGCGGCGCTGACTGCAGTGAACAACGCAAAGTCAATCGTTCAGGACGCAAAAACTAAAACGGATTACAATAAACTTGTAGAATACAAGAATCAGATCTGTGATCGCGTGGCGTATGATGATAGTGCAGACAGCAGTCTGGATGGCGGCCCGTGGGCAATGATCTATGTATTCGATAATGATACCGGTACAAATGCCAGATGTGAGGGATATATGGAAGCGTTCCAGTATCTTTGTGATCTTACGGAATTCAATAACAGCAGCATCGGTTCGATTTCGGTAAGAGGGGAGCTGAATGGCGGGCCGCATGGATGGAATGTTGTTCATATGAATGACGGGAAGAACTACATTGCCGATATCACAAATTCGGATACAGGCGCGGTTGGAGCCGACGGGGAATTGTTCCTTAAGGGGATGACCGCGACTTCGGGTGGATACAAGAAGGTCATATATGGTCATACAGTCGCCTATGAGTATAATTCGTATACAAAGAGCCTTTTCAGCGACAGTGATCTGAATGTATCATCTGCGGATTATATATATGAAGAGAATCATGCTTACGGACAATGGATCGACCTTGTGCCGGCAACCTGTACAGAAAAAGGGTCTCATAAAAAAGTCTGCAGCAGATGCGGGGACATCGCTGTTGAAGAGGTACCGCCAAAAGAGCATTTATGGTCTCAATGGACGAATTTCAGTGATACTCAGCATAAAAGAATATGCCAGAGAGATGTTTCCCATGTTGAGAAAGCAAATCATAATTGGAGCAATGGTACGGTCAAAAGAAGTCCGACTTGTACTGAGCCAGGTGTCAGAACCTATTATTGCACAGACTGCATTACGGCAACCAGGACAGAATCCATCCCGGCGCTGAATCATGACTGGGGCGCCTGGACATTCGCTGATAAGAATCAGCATCAGCGAGTATGCACGCGTAATCCTTCCCATGTTGATACAGCGGCTCATTCATGGGACAATGGTGTGGTCACAAAAGAACCGACCTGTACTACAGCTGGTGTCAGAACCTTTACATGCAAAGACTGTAAGGGAACTACAACAGAAAACATCGCCCCGCTCACACATAAATGGCGTGCTCCTGTTTACAAGTGGACATCGGACCATGCTTCGGTCACAGCGACCAGAACCTGCGCCAACGACACGAAGCATGTGGAGACGGAGATGGTAAAGACGACCTTTGTCGTAACAAAGCCTGCTACGTATACAGCAATGGGGCAGACCACGTACACTGCCAGATTCAAAAACGGCGCCTTCGCGGCGCAGAAGAAGACCGTGACTAATATCCCGAAGAAGTCAAAGAAAGCGCAGCCGATGACAGTAAAGGCGGTAGCGAAGACGGTCAGCGAGAAAACGCTGAAGAACAAGAAACTGACCGTCGCGCCGATCACAGTGAAAAAAGCGAAAGGTATAGTTACATATAAGGTGACTGGTGGTGCTTCGAAAGCAAAGAAGGCATTGAGCCTGAATATAAAAACCGGTAAAATCACTGTAAAGAAACTGACAAAGAAGGGAACCTATATAATCAAAGTCAGGGTCAATGCTGCCGGAACGACAGTATATAAAGCCGGAAATAAAACGGTTACAGTAACAGTGAAGGTTAACTGATCAGTCTCTCATACTGAAAGAACCGGTTACCGGGAATACCACACGAATTAAACGCAGAAGAAAACCGCATCTGTTCTGGTTCAGGGTGCGGTTTTTTGATGACAGCCCAGGAGGGCTGTTCAGGAGCAGTATCTTCGCTGGTTTGGATAATAATCAGAAAACAGGCTGCAGGCAGGAGGAATAATTTGGAAGCGATTGAAATAAAAGACCTGACAGAAGAATATGAAAAGGTAGTGGATTATGTGAGGCATCTTCTGGATGAAAACAAGATCACTGAATCAATATCATCAGAAACATTGCTGGTACTGGAGGCGCTTTGTCATAAAATAAACGGACAAAAAGACTCGCGCACGAAGGTTACGATCCAGGGGCGCAAAAAACTTGGTTCCGTCTCCATCAGGATCGGATATGAGGGCGGGGTGTTTAACCCCGCTGAAAATGCTCCGGAAGAAATCCTGTCAGAAGAAATACTGACTGCTTATGCCGATAAGATTGGTTATAGTTATCGTGAAGGATACAACAAAATATTGATCACCGTAAGCAGAAACAAAATGGCATTCATTCTGCCGTGTTTCATCGGAATAGTGCTGGCGACCGTTGCGTATATTCCGTTTTGTTTGTCTGCGGACGTGTCACAAAAGCAGTATCTTCTCAACACGTTTATTTTTCCGTTTGAGAAAATGTTTGCAAACGCGATCATGATGGCAGGAACTCCGGTCGTATTCTTCTCGCTGCTCAGGAACCTTACGAACGCATTTATCGTTTCGGAAAGGGAGTCGGGAATGGGAAGGCTGCAGTTTATGATGGGGATGTCTTCAATCATCTCGGTATTGCTTGCCATCGGTACCGGTTTCCTGTTCCGGTGGATTGTCGGAGATCTGGATGTGCCTTTTTATGCGGGAAGGCATCTGAAGATAGAAATGTCGCTGCCTGAGTTTATTTCCTCGCTGGTTCCGCCGGATATACTGGCACCTTTTCAGACGTTCTCGCCTTTTCCGCTGATTGTTGTAGCAGTGATCATGACGTACGCGTTTTGCTTTTCTGAACGGTATTTTGACAGAATGATGAATGTTGTAGATATGTGCTATGTGTTATTCTCGAAAATGCTTGGAATCATCATGTGCGCGCTGCCGTTCTTTTTTACCGTCGCGTTTATTGAGTTCTATCTCAATAACGGATATAAAGTCCTGCTGTATCTTGCTGGTCTGACCTTTGGACTGACAATAAGCACTTTTGTGATGATCGGTTACTATTCAGTCAGGATTATGATGAAAAGAATCCCGGTCATTCCATTTCTGAAAAAAATGACGCCGCTGTTGCGTGAAAATCTGAGTATCAATTCCCCGATCGATGCCGCGCCGTACAATATCAGATACTGCGAAACGAATTATAATATGGATCGCAGAAAACTAAAAATATCCATGCCGCTTCTTGCACAGATCAATCTTGACGGAAACTGCTTTTTCATAATGCTGATTAT